>NZ_CBDTNW010000185.1:0-74517 GCF_965361815.1 Rubneribacter sp. | reverse complement strand
TGGACGTGACTCTGCTGGAGGGGTAGCCGCACCGGACGGCGGGCTTATGAGGCTGTCGGAAAAGTGCGCAAGATTCTTGACGGTACCATGAAACGCGCGGTGAACCAGCACATGAGCGCCAAATGCGCTGCCACCGCCGCCGCCCAAAGGGCGAAAGCGAAGCCGAAGGCGAAAGGCGCCAGGTACCCGGACAGCTGCATGAAGGCCATGAACAGCGTGGCGCTCACGCTCGCCATGACGGAGTTGCGCAGGTCGTCGCGGATCGCCTGGGGGAACAGCGCGATCTTCGCCATCAGCAGCGCCACGAGCGCAAACGCCGCCAAGCCGCACGCGACGTGCGCGGCCTCGGTGTAGGGCTGCAACAGGTTGCCGAGCGCGGCCAAGCCCAAAGCCACGCCGGCGATGGGGATGGGGACTTTTTCGATGACGATGCGCATGAGCGGCCTTTCTTCTTGGTTGCGAATATTACGCGCGTTTCCGCATGGCGGATGCGCCGGCGGCCGATCCACGCGAAACGCGCAGAGCTTCCGGCCCGCTCGATATTCTTCCATGTTTGCATGAAAAAGAAAATTAATGTATTTTTATATAACGATTAACTATTTTTATGATAAGCGAGGAGCGCATGCAGGATTTTCGCGTGGAAACCTTCCTGACGGCATGTCGGACCATGAACTACACGCGCGCAGCGGAGGAGCTGCGCATCACGCAGCCGGCAGTGTCCCAGCATATTGCGCACCTGGAACGAGTCTACGGCGCGCGGCTGTTCGAGTACCGCGGCAAAAGACTCAGCCTGACGCCCGAGGGGCGCATGCTGCGCGATGCGCTGTCCGTCATGGTGCACGACGAGGCGCTTTTGCGGAATCGCATAGCCGCCGCGGCCTCCGGGGCGCTTGTGGAGCTTGCCGTCGGCATGACGCTCACGGCGGGGGAGTACCTGGTGGCCGCTCCGCTTGCGGAGTATTTGGCACGGCATCCGGAATACCGGGCCGCCGTGCGGTCCGGGGACACCCAGGAGCTGCTCGGGTTGCTGGATGCGGGGACGATAGACTGCGCTTTTGTCGAAGGGTTCTTCGACAAAAGCTCGTACGCCTGGAACGTCTACCGCAGCGAGCGGTTCGTGTGCGTGTGCGCGCCGGGCCACAAGTTCGCCCGGTATCCGCAGACGCTGGAGGACATGCTGGACGAGCACGTGCTGGTGAGGGAACCGGGGTCGGGCACGCGCGCGGTGCTCGAGCACGCCCTTGCCGCGCGCAACTTGACCGTGGACGGGTTCCGGCGGACGAGCGAGGTGGAGAGCCTGAACGTCATCAAGGCGTTTGCGGAGCGGGATTTGGGGATCGCGTTTTTGTACGAGGCCGCGGTCAGGCGAGAGGTTGCGGCCGGCACGCTGCGCGTCGTGGAGCTGGACGGGTTCGATGTGCGGCACGACATCAGCTTCGTCCGCCTGCCCGACAGCGCGTTCGAAGCCGAATTCCGCCTTCTGTTCGAAGAGCTGACCGCCCGCGCCCCCGCGTAGCCTCCGTCCCCGTCGCGCGGTTGCGCCTGTGGACCCGCAAGCCCGTCCCGCCCGCGGACCCGCCCGCGCCCGCAAGTTCGCAAGCCCGTCCCGCTGTCTCCCGCAAACCCGTCCCGCCTGCGCGCCCGCCCGCGTGCGTAAGCTCGTCCCGCCTGCGCGCCCGCCCGCGTGCGCAAGCCCATCCCGCCTGCGCGCCCGTGTGCGCAAGCCCATTCCGCCAGCGTACCCATTCGCGCCCGCCTCTTTTCTCGGGCCGAATGTTTCACGTGAAACATTCGTTTCAATCGCGCGTTTCAACGCGGGAAATGTTTCACGTGAAACATTTTGCCCGCAACGAGGTTTTCCCGAAATGCGTACGGATGTTTCACGTGAAACATCCACCCCCGTGCGATTCGCCGTCTTTTGCGCGGGCAGGGCTTGACTTGGAGTGCGCTCGAAGCCTTATGATCTTCTCGCCATCAGACGAGAGGAGCACAGTATGACCCCCGAACTTGCTGCAACCCCGAAGCTCGGCTTCGGCTGCATGCGCCTGCCGCTTACGGATCCCGCCGACCAGAAGTCCATCGACATCGAGCACTTCAAGCAAATGGTCGACGCGTTCATGGACGCGGGCGGCACGTATTTCGACACCGCGTTCGTCTACCACGAGGGCGCGTCGGAGACGGCTTTGCGCCAGGCGCTGGTGGAGCGCTATCCGCGCGAGTCGTTCACCATAGCCACGAAGTGCCTGGCCTGGGCCATCGGCAGCGCCGAGGAGGCGAAAAGCTGCCTGGACACCTCGCTTGAGCGCCTGGGCACCAATTACGTGGACTTCTACCTGCTGCACAACGTGGGCGGCCCGCGCACCGCGAAGTTCGACGAATACGGCATGTGGGACTTCGTGAAGGAGCAGAAGGCGGCCGGCCGCATCCGCCACTGGGGTTTCAGCATGCACGACGGTCCGGAGACGCTCGACGAGCTGCTCACGGCGCACCCCGATGCCGAGTTCGTGCAGCTGCAGGTGAACTACCTTGATTGGGAGGATCCCGTCACCCAGTCCCGCGCCTGCATGGAGGTGGCCGCGAAGCACGGCGTGCCCGTGATCGTCATGGAGCCCGCGCGCGGCGGCCGCCTGGCCGAGCTGCCCGAGGCCGCAGCCGCGCCTCTCAAGGCCGCGAACCCCGATGCGCCGCTGGTGTCGTGGGCGTACCGCTTCTGCATGAACCAGCCCAACGTGCTTACCGTGCTCTCTGGCATGTCCACCATCGACCAGGCGCGCGAGAACGCGGAGCTGCTGCGCGACGGCGGGCCGTTCTCGCCCGATGAGCAGGCCGCGCTCGATCAGGCCGCGTCCATCCTTCGCGGCATGGCGAACATCCCGTGCACGAACTGCCGTTACTGCGTGAAGGAATGCCCGCAGGGCGTGGGCATCCCCGAGATCATGAACCTGCTCAACCTCGAGCTTATGACCGAGAACCGCGCCTTCGCCAAGGAGCTGTACAGCTGGCAGGCCGTCAAGCCCGCCTCGGAGTGCATCGCGTGCGGCGCTTGCGAGGCCATGTGCCCCCAAAGCATCGACATTATCCACCAGCTGGAAGTGGCCGCCGACCACTTCGAGTAGGCTCGCGCGAGGGGCGCCCTTCTGCGGAGGGGCGCCCCTCGTTTTCCACGCCGCCGCTGTCCTCTCCCTGCGCGCCGACAGCTCGCCGCCCCAGCCCCCCGCGCCGACAGCCGCCCGCGCCCGTCCGTCGCAGGAGGCTCTTTCGCCCGGCGTCTCAGGCGGGGTATCCGTCCGGCGCTGCCCGCTTGACGGCCGCCGCCCCTCTTCCGCCGCCCGCCCCTGCGTCGGCACCCTGCTCCCGTGCCCCCCGCCTCTGCGCCCCCGCCCCCCGAGCGTCCTCCCGTCGTCTCCGTAAAAACTTCCGCATCCCGAAAAACGCCCTACCACCTGCGATTTTTCAAAAGCATGGCCGACTTCTGACGCATGCTTTGCCTGAAGTTGGCCCCATCTTTACGTGCCTGTGAACCCTTCCTTACCGGCGTTGCCTACCATTGGCCAAGCGCGCCGGCCCGGCTGGCGCGCCCGACGGAACAGACATCCGGCGCGAGGGCGCTCGGAGGCACGAAAGGAAGAGGAGCATGGCAAACGGGTTCTTGAGCAGGCGCAGCTTCATTGTGGGGGGCGCGGCTCTGGCGATGGCGGGTGAGTTCGGCGCGCTGACGGGCTGCACGGCCAGCGGCAGCGGCGCGGCGGCGGGCGCGGCGGCGGCGAACGAGGGCGGCGCATCCGAGGACGGTCCCATCACCATGGTGTGGCTGCCCGACAACTCGTCGGCGGACCTGACCTCGTCGCGCGAAGCCGTCGGCGCGGCCATCACGGCGGCGTGCGGCCGCCAGGCCGAGCTTCTGACCACCACCGACTACAACGTGGCCATCGAGGCCATCGCATCGGGCAAGGCGCAGATGGCGCTTCTGGGGCCCGAGGGCTACGTCCAGGCCAACAAGAAGAACCCCAGCGTGCAGGCCGCGTTCACCAACAGCGACGAGGACGGCGGGCTTGAGGGCGCGTGCTACTACAGCCGCATCTGCGTGCGCACCGAGGACGCCGAGCGTTACAAGAGCGGCTCCGACTACTCCATCGAGAACATCAAAGGCGGCTCGTTCTCGTTCGTGTCGGCCACGTCCACCTCGGGCTTCAAAGTGCCTTCGAGCGCCATCGTGGAAGAGTTCGGCCTGGACGGCTCCGATGCGCTGCTGGAGGCGGGCGGTTTTTTCAGCGAGGTGCTGTTCGGCAACTCGCACGTGGGGTCGGCGGTGAACCTGCTGGCGGGTGATGTGGATGCGGCCGCTTTCGACGACGTGGACGTGGACATGTACCTGGACCTCGTGTCCGGCGAGGCCAACAGCGTGGGCGCGGTGTACAAGGCCAAAGACGACGCCGAGGCCCCCATGGACGCGGTGCGCGGCAAGAGCTTCACCATCATCGCGGTCACGCCGGTGCTGAACTCGCCTATCTGCTTCAACGAGGAGGCGCTGCCCAGCGAGGATCGCGAGGCCATCATCGCGCACTTCTGCTCCGACGAGGTGGCGAACAACGAGCAGATCTTCGTCGATCCCGACGACGAGAACGCGAAGGGCCTGTTCGAGAAAGACTCCGAAAGGACCTGCTTCGTAAAGACCGATGACGCTTGGTACGATCCCATCCGCAAGCTGGGCGGGGCCGCGTGATGGCCGCCACCGAGCCCCTGCTGACCCTGCGCGGCGTGACGAAGAGCTACGATGGCTGGTCGAAGGCCCTCGACGACGTGTCGCTTTCCGTGGCGCGCGGCGAGTTCGTGAGCATCATCGGCTCGTCGGGCGCGGGCAAATCCACGCTTTTGCGGTGTGTGAACCGCCTCATCGACCCCACGATGGGCGCGGTGATGTTCGACGGCGAGGACGTCACCTGCGTGCGCGGCCGTAAGCTCCGCCAGGCGCGCCGCCGCATCGCGATGGTGTTTCAGCACTACAACCTGGTGTATCACGCCACGGCCATCGAAAACGTGCTGCAGGGCCGGCTGGGTTACAAGTCCGCGCCGGCGGGAATGCTGGGCTTGTTCAGCGAAGAGGAGAAGCGCCGCGCGTTTGAGATCCTTGACCAGGTGGGGTTGGCCGACTTCGCCTACACGCGCGCCGACCAGCTTTCCGGCGGGCAGAAGCAGCGCGTGGGCATCGCCCGCGCGCTCGTGCAGGATCCGCTGCTCATGCTGGCCGACGAGCCCATCGCCAGCTTGGACCCGCGCTCGTCGCGCACGGTGATGGAGCATCTGCGCTGGGCCGCCGACGAGCTGGGCGTGGCATGCCTGGTGAACCTGCACCAGGTGGATTACGCGCGCGAGTTCTCCGACCGCATCGTGGCGCTCAAGGAGGGCCGGCTTGTGTTCGACGGCGCGCCGGAGAGCTTGGACGCGGACGCCATCGCCGACATCTACGGCGCCGATCCCGAGGCGCCCGACCAGGCTGCGCGCCCTGCGGCCGCCTCTTGCGCCCCCGAGGGGGTGGCGGCATGACGGAGCGCGCGCTGAACCCCGCGTCGCGGCTTTCGTCCCTGCGCTCGCGCGCGTCGCGTCGGCGCGGGGGATACGACGGCTCGTTCTTCCGGCGCAGGATGGCGGCCGTCGCGTGCGCGGCGCTGGCGTGCGCGGCGTTGGGCGCGCTGTCGGGAACCTACGTGGGCTTCGACTTCGCGCAGGCGGCGTTCGAGGTGCCGGGCGGGTTCGCCTGGATGCTCGCGCAGTTCGTTCCCACCGCCGCTTCGCTGGAGAAGCTCGGCTCCATCCTGCCCGCGCTCGGTTCCACCGTGCTCGCGTCCGTCGCGTCGAGCTGCACCGCCGCCGTGCTGGCCTACGCGTGCGCGGTCTTGGGGTCGCGCACGGCGGGGGTGGGCGGCCCGGTGGCGCCCATCGTGCGGGCCATCGCCTCGCTTTTCCGCAACATCCCGGTGGTGGCCTGGGCGTTCATTTTGCTGTTCTCGTTCAAGCAGAGCGAGTTCACCGGGTTCTTCGCGCTGTTTTTGACCAGCTTCGGCTATCTGACGCGCTGTTTTCTGGAAAGCATCGACGAGATGAGCGCCGGCCCGGTGGAGGCTTTGTGCGCCGTGGGCGCAAGCTACGGGCAGATTGTGGCGCAGGCCGTGGTGCCGCTGAGCATCACGTCCGTGGTCAGCTGGGTGCTCTACATGATAGAGACGAACATCCGCGACGCCACGCTCATCGGCATCCTCACGGGGACGGGCATCGGGTTTGTGTTCGACATCTACTACAAAAGCTTTCGCTACGACGTGGCGGGCCTGGTCATCCTCTGCATCATCGCGGTGGTGGTGGCCTGCGAGCTTGCGTCGAACCACGTGAGGAGGCAGATCATATGACGGGCGTTGCGGACAAGGTGATGGCGCGGGCCGTGGCCGCCTCCGTCGCGGAGGACGCGGGCGCCCCCCGCCGCGCTTCGGCCGACATGCTGGGCGTGGGGGCCGGGGCCGCCGCCGCGCCCGGCGCGCCCGGTGCGCGCATAGCGCGCTCGGGCAGGATCAAGGTGCACGTGGCCAGCCGCTCCAACACGGCGCTGCACGCGGTGCTCGGCGCGCTCGCGCTGACGACGGTGTTCGCGCTTGCCGTGATGGACTACGGGAAGGTGCCGTTCGGCGAGGCGCTGGCCGCCGCCGCGGGCGATTTCGCCCAGATGATGCTGCAGCCGGGGCTGGCCGGTCACTTCACGCTGCCCGACGTTGCGGAGGGCTTGTTCGTGTCGCTGGCGCTGGCGCTGCTCACCACGCTCATCGGCGCCGTCGCGGCCTTTCTGCTGGGGCTTTTGGCGGCTTCCAACCTGTCGAGCAAAGCCGTGAGCAACGCCGTCAAGGTGGTCATGTCCGCGGCGCGCGCCGTGCCCACCATCTTGTGGGTGCTCGTGTTCAGCGTGGCCATAGGGCTGGGGCCGGAGGCCGCTGTGACGGGCCTTCTGTTCCACAGCGTGGCCTACCTGGTGAAAGCCTACTCGGAAAGCTTCGAGGAGGTGGACCCGGGCGTGGTGGAGGCGCTGCGCGCGTCCGGCGCGTCATGGTGGCAGGTGGTGTTTCAGGGCGTGGTGCCCGAGAAGGTGAACGAGATGCTGTCGTGGACGTTCATCCGCTTCGAGATCAACTTCGTGAACGCCGTGGCCGTGGGCGCGGTGGCGGGGGCGGGCGGCATCGGCTACCAGCTGTTCTTGGCGGGCAGCTTTTACTACAACATCCACGAGGTGGGGCTGATCGTGTACCTGTGCCTGGCCGTGGCGGTGGCGCTTGAGCTTGCGGCCACCAAGCTGCGCAAGCGCCACCTGGTGCAACGATGAAAGGAGATCGGAAGATGAGGCGGTATCGACGCACCCGCGCGCTCGTGGAGGGCGATGCGAACCTGGTGCGGGAGATCGTGCGCGAGGCCGAGGCTGCGGCGGGGGAGGGCGGCATCGCCGTGCTTGACGAGCCGAACGAGGAGCTGGTGATGCTGCAGGTGCGCGAGACGGCGCGAGGGAGCCGCTTCTACCTGGGCGAGGCGCTCATGACCTCGTGCCGGGTGCGCCTGGCGGGCGCGGTGGGATATGGGCTGGTGCTCGGCGGCGACCGGTGCCGCGCCTACGAGTTGGCCGTGGCCGACGCGGCGTTCTCCGGTCCCGACGGCGAGCGCTGGGCCGCGCGGTGGGACGGGCGCCTGGAGCGCGAGCTGGCGGCCGTCGAGGCGCGCGAGGCCGACCAAGCGCGCCGCGCGGCGTTGACGAAGGTGGACTTCTCCACGATGGAGGTGGACTTGTGATGATTTCGGAGGATGCGGAGCTGCATCGCGCCCAGCGGGCGTTCCGCAGCGTGCTCGACGCGTTCGCGCGTCCGGGCACGATCGGACGGGTGGAGCCCGCGCCGGACAACCCCGCGCGTCCGGCGGCGCTCGGCGGCGCGCTGGAGGCTGCGGTGCGGCTGTTCGTGGATCAGGCGGTGTCGTTCGCCGTGGCCGACACGGAAGCTGATGAGATGGCATCTTATCTGGTCAGCGAAACGCATGCGCGTCGTTTGCCCGTGCCCGACGCGGATTTCGTGGTGGTGCCGGCCCGCGCTGATGCGCGCACGGCGTTCCAAGCGGTGCGGGAGGCGTGCCCCGGCACGCTCGCCTCGCCCGAGAAGGGGGCGTTTCTGCTTGTGGGCTGCGCGCAGCTGGCCGAAGGCGGAACGCAGGCCGCCTTGCGCGAGGTGGAGTTGAGCGGGCCTGGCGTGCGCGGGACGCGGCGGTTCTCGGTCGATCGCGTCGAGTGGCTTGCGGCCCGCGACGCGCGCGCCGACGAGTTCCCCTGCGGCGTTGAGATCCTGCTCGTGGACGGCGAGGGGCGCGTGGCGGCGGTGCCGCGCAGCTCGCAGGCGCGCCTGGTGCAGGCGGGCGTGGACACTTCGGCGCAGGCGGGCGCCGTCGGATTGACGGGGGAGGTGCGCTGAATGGGCTACGTGGCGGTTCGCGGCGGCGGCAAGGCCATCGAGGCCAGCCTCGCGCTGCTTGAGCACGAGCGCGTGCGCTCGTCGGCCCCTTGGGGCACCGAGGACATAGAGGGAACCTTCCCCGAACTGATCGACCAGGTTATGGGCGAGGCGTCGCTGTACGCCCCGCGTTTGGCGGCGCTCGCGCTCAAGCAGGCCCAGGGCTCTCCCGACGAGGCCGTGTTCCTGCTGCGCGCCTTTCGCTCCACGCTTGAGCGGCCCTACGTGTCGCGTCCCATCGATACGGGTCGGATGCGCGCCCAGCGGCGCGTGTCGGCGGCGTTCAAAGATGTGCCCGGCGGCCAGCTGCTCGGCGCCACGCGCGACTACAGCCATCGGCTGCTGGCGTTCGATCTGGAAACCGAAGGCCCCAAGGAGCTGGCCGCCAAGCGCGCCGCGTACGAGCGCCGCTTCGCCGAGGCGGCGCGCGAGGTGCCCGAGCAGCCGACGGAGCTGCCGCGCGTGCTGGACTACCTGCGCGCCGAAGGGCTGGTTTCCCCGCGCGTCCAAGACGACACCGCGCCCGTCGACGCCACCATGGCGCCGCTGTCGTTCCCCGCGCCGCGCTCGGTGCGGCTCCAAACGCTCGCGCGCGGCATGACCCAGGCCGTCGAGGCGCTGGGCTACGCGGCGATACGCGGCTTCGGCCCCTCGCATCCCACCGTGGGCGAGCTGCGCGCGGGGCGCGCGGCCGTGGCGGTGGACCATCCGGTGAGCCCGGGCGGCGAGGAGGACGCGTACTACCTGGGCAGCGTGCCGCTCACCGAGGTGGAAAGCGTGTTCGCCTCCGAGGGCGAGGCGGACGGCACGGACGCGCGCATGACGTTCGAGGTGGGATACGGCCTGGTCATGGGGCGTGCCGAAACGAAGGCCATCGCCATGAGCGTGCTCGACCACTGCCTGGAGCACGGGGACGCGCGCTTTCCCACCGAGGACGAGGAGTTCGTGCTCTACCATGTGGACGGCGTGGAGGCCACCGGCTTCATCTCCCATCTCAAGCTGCCCCACTACGTGACGTTCCAATCGAAGCTCGCAAGCGCCCGCGCCACGGTCGCGGCGTGCGACGAAGGGGAGGAGGCCCGCGATGCGGCAGCGCTATAACTACGCGTTTTTCGACGAGGCGTCGAAACGCGAGATCCGCCGCGCCATCGTCAAAGGCGTGTCCATTCCCGGCTACCAGGTGCCCTTCGCCTCGCGCGAGATGCCCATCGGCCGCGGCTGGGGCACGGGCGGTTTGCAGGTCACGCTCAGCCTCATCGGGCGCGGCGACGTGCTCAAGGTCATCGACCAAGGCTCCGACGACAGCGTGAACGCCGTCAACATCAAAAAGCTCGTCGCGGCCACCACCGACGTCCAGACGACCGACGCCACCGAAAAGGCCACCATCGTCCAGTCGCGCCATCGCATCCCCGAGCGTCCGCTGCGCGCCGACCAGGTGCTGGTGCTGCAAGTGCCCACGCCCGAGCCGCTGCGCAGCTTCGAGCCGAGCGAGGCCGTCACGCGCCGCCTGCACGCCGAGGCCGATTACACCGGTGCGTGGCTTGAGCTGTTCGACCAGATCGTGCGCTTCGACATGACCACGACGGGCGCCGACCATCCCGTGCTCGTGAACGGCCGCTACGTCATGGCTCCCTCGCCCATCCCGCGCTTCGACAACATGAAGCTTCACCAAGCCGAGCATCTCACGCTCTTCGGCGCGGGGCGCGAGAAGAAGATCTACGCCGTGCCTCCCCACACCGACGTGCGCCCGCTCGACTTCGACGACCACCCCTTCTCCGTGGAGCGCTTCGAGGGCAAGCGCTGCCGCCTCTGCGGCGCGCAGGGCGTGTACCTGGACGAGTTGGTTGACGAGGCCACGGGGCGGACGTACCACCAGTGCAACGACACGGCGCACTGCGCAAGCCGCCGCGAGAAAGGAGCCGTCCATGAGCGATGAGCGACGCTTTGGCGATGACGAGCAGCCGTGCTTGTCCGTGCGCCACCTGACGAAGCGCTTCGGCGCGGGTTGCGCGCACTGCCTTGACCCGGCGGCCCAGCTCGAGCGCAACGTGTGCCCGCGCTGCAAAACGGTCCACGCCGTGCGCGATGCGAGCCTGGACGTGTTCCCCGGCGAGATCGTGGGCATCGTGGGCGAGTCGGGCAGCGGCAAATCAACCCTGATGAAGTGCCTCTACTTCGATGAGGAGGCCACGGGAGGCGATGTGCGCGCGCTGCCGTGCGGCAACGGCGCGGCCAACCTGCTCACGTTGTCGCCCCAGCACCGGCGCGCTGTTCGCAACACGGTGTTCGGCATGGTGTACCAGAACCCCTACCTGGGGCTTCGCATGGATTTCTCCAGCTTGTCGAACATTGCCGAGCAGATGATAGCCGCCGGCGGCCGCAACGTGGGCGCCATGCGCGGCCGCGGCGAGGAGCTGCTTTCGCGCGTGAACATCCCGCTTTCGCGCGCCTCCTGCGCTCCGCGCCTGTTCTCGGGCGGCATGCAGCAACGCGTGCAGATAGCCAAGGCGCTGTCGAACAACCCGCCCATCCTGCTGCTTGACGAGGTGACCACGGGCTTGGATCTTTCCGTGCAGGCCAGCGTGCTCGACCTCATCCAGCAGATCAGGCGCGACTCGAACGTGAGCATGCTCGTGGTCAGCCACGACCTGGGCGTCATTCGCATGCTGGCCGACCGCACGCTCGTCATGCTGGACGGCCGCGTCATCGAAAGCGGCCTGACCGACCAGATATTGGAGGACCCCCAGCATCCCTACACCCAGCAGCTTGTCTACTCCTTGCTCTGACGTGAAAGGAGCGCGCCGTGCGCTGCGGGGCGCCGGGGCGCCCGATCTCGGCACCCCGGCGCCCCCCCGCTGACGCACTGCGCCAACTGCTATCTTCTGAAAGGAACCTTCTATGGACGCTAACTCCTGCATCATCCGCGGCGGCACGGTGGTGTGCGCCGACCGCGTGCTTCCCGGCCACGACGTGGTGATCGTCGACGGGCGCATCGCCGCCGTCGAACCCACCCCCGCCGACCGGGACGGCGATTTCGGCCCGCAGCCCGACGCCGTGATGGGCATGCTGCCCGTGGTGGACGCGCGCGGGGCCTACGTGGCTCCCGGCCTTGTGGACATCCATTCCGATTACGTGGAGAACGTGGCCTCGCCGCGCCCGAGCGTGGTCATGGACTTGGCCACCTCGCTGTACAAGGCCGACCGCGAGCTGGTGTCGCACGGCGTCACCACCATCTACCACTCGCTGTCCGTGTACGGCGCGCGCATCTTCGACCACAAGCCCATCCGCGACTTCGGCAACGTGAGCGCGCTCATCGAGCGCGTGGCCGGTATGCGCGCCACCGAGGAGCGCGACCACCTCATCCGCCACCGCCTGCACGTGCGCGTTGAGCTGGACTCGGTGGACCTCTACGACGAGGTGGAGGGCTATCTGCGCTCCGGGAAGGTGGATCTGGTCTCGTTCATGGACCACACGCCCGGACAGGGGCAGTACCGCGACCTGCTGCTGTTCGGCGACACGCTCAAAGGCTACCGCGACGTCACCGACGAGGAGGTGCGCGACATCATCCGCATGCAGCAGGAGAGCGAAAAGCTCACCTACGCCCAGATAACGCAGCTGGCGGCCATCGCGCGCGAGCGCGGCGTGTCCATCGCCTCGCATGACGACGACAGCGAGGAGAAGCTGGCGTTCATGGACGGCCTGGAGGCCTCCATCTCCGAGTTCCCCATCACGCTCGACATCGCCCGCGCCGCCCGCGCCCGCGGCATGCACGCCGTGGCCGGCGCGCCGAACGTGCTGCTGGGCCGCAGCCATTCGGGCAACCTCTCGGCGCGCGAGGCGGTGGCGGCCGGGGCCGTGGACGTGCTGTGCAGCGACTACTATCCGGCGGCTTTGCTCGACGCGGTGTTCGTGCTGCACCGGACGTGCGACATCGACCTGGCCCGCGCGTTCTCGCTCGTCAGCGTGAACCCGGCCAAGGCGGCGGGCATCGCCGACGAGGTGGGCTCCATCGCGGTGGGCAAGCGCGCCGACGTGCTGCTGGTGCGCGAGATCGCCTGCGAGCGGACGGGCGGGCAGGGCGCGCCGCGCACGATGCCGGCGGTCACGCGCGCGTTCGTGGGCGGGCGGTCGGTGTTCCGCTCCCATTACCCCGATCAGCCCCTCGGTTACGGGCGCGAGGCGCGCGAGGAGCGGCGCGGGGAGCGGCCCTTGGCTGCGCAGGGGGTGCGCCGATGACGCCGCTTCTGAGCATCGAGGGCCTGTCGAAGTCCTTCACGCTCCATCGGGTGGGGCGGCGCATCCAGGGCTGCCAGGGCATCGACTTGCGCATCGATTCCGGATCGTTCGTGGGCATCACGGGGCGCAGCGGCAGCGGGAAGTCCACCATCCTGCGCTGCATCTGGCGCACGAACCTGCCCGAGCAAGGGCGCATCCTGTACGACTCGGCCCGGTTCGGCCTCATCGACCTGGCGCAGGCATCCCAGCGCCAGATGCTCTACCTGCGCGCCTACGAGCTGGGCTACGTGTCGCAGTTCCTCAACGCCCTTCCGCGCCAGACGGCTTACGAGATCGTGCTGGCCAGCGCGCTTGAGGCGCACGGCGCCGCCGAGCGCGCCCGCGCCGAGCGCCAGACCGAGGACATGCTACGCCATTTCGACCTGGACGAGGAGCTGTGGGAGCTGTACCCCCGCACGTTCTCGGGCGGCGAGAAGCTGCGCCTCAACATCGCCGCCGCCATGATCAAGCGCCCGCGCCTGCTTCTGCTCGACGAGCCCACCGCCTCGCTCGACGACGCGTCCAAGCTCAAGGTGCGCGCCCTTATCGAGCGGCTCAAGGGGGAGGGCGCCACCATGCTCGGCATCTTCCACGACCTTGCGTTCATGGAGGGGCTTTGCGATCATGAGTTCAACATGCAGGAAGGGATGCTGACATGATGGACCTCCACGTCCACACCACCGCCTCGGACGGCTCCGACACCTTCGAGCAGGTGCTCGACCAGGCGCGCGGCCGCGGCGTTGGGCGCGTGGCGTTCACGAACCACGACACCACGCGCGGCCTGGCCGAGGCGGCCTCGCTCGGCGCGCGCTTCGGCGTGGAGGTGGTGGGCGGCATCGAGGTGAGCGCCTACGACTTCGAGCGCGACCGCAAGGTGCACGTGCTGGGGTACGGGCTTGCGGAAGGGTCGCCTGCCGTGGAGGCGCTGTGCGCACCTGTGCTCGAGCGCCGCAACGCCAACTCGCTGTGGCAGCTCGACCGCCTGGTGGAGGCGGGCTTGGAAGTGGACGTCGACCGCGCGCTCGCGCTTGCGGCGGCGTCCGGCTGCCTGTACAAGCAGCACCTCATGGCGGCCCTCACCGACGAGCCGCATCCCAGCCCGGCGTACCGCGCGCTCTACCGCAGCCTGTTCAAGGACGGTGGCATCTGCGACCGCGACATCGCCTACGTGGACGCGCGCGACGCCGTGCGCGCCATCGTGGAGGACGGGGGCGCGGCCGTGCTCGCGCATCCCGGCCAGCTGGACAGCTACGATTTGGTTCCCGCGCTTGCGGACTGCGGCCTGTCGGGCATCGAGCGGGCGCATCCCGACCACGGCCCCGCCGATCGCGAGCGTTGCGAGGAGCTGGCCCGGCGCCACGGCTTGTTCTGCACCGCCGGGTCCGACTACCACGGCGCCTTCGGCAGCGTGCCCTCCGTCGGATTCCGCGTTTCCTTGTAAGGCCGCGCGCCTCCCGGCGTCGACCGGGAGGCGTCCCGGGGCGGAAGACGCCCCGAAGGCGGAAAGCTGCCCGCCCCCGGCGGGCTCGTTCGCGACCTCCCTTGCCCCGCGCGTTCTCGCCATCGCGCGAGGATCCGGACGCCTCCCCTCCCTCTCGCCGTCGCGCGAGGCCCCGGAGGCCCCCTCCCTCTCGCTTCCGCGATGGCGGCGCCTGCCGTCAGACTGTCAAGCCCAAACGTCATTCGCAATAAAAATTTTCAATAATGACCAAAGGGGCTGGAAAAGTTCTCGTAATGATGTTATTATCGTAACAATTTGGTGCCGACCGCTTGGGTCGAGGCGCTCGGCACGGAAGAAGGAGACGAGACAGAGAAGGGGGTGTGCGATGGATATCTTTACCGATCCGACGTTCTTGGCGCGGTTGCAGTTCGCGTGCACGGCTGCGTACCATTTCATCTTCGTGCCGATGTCTATCGGTTTGGGGCTTATCCTAGCCATCAACGAAACGCGGTACTACCGCTCTCGCAACGAAGCCGATGCGGCGGCTTCCAAGTTCTGGGTGAAGATCTTCACCGTGACGTTCGCGGTCGGCGTGGCTACGGGCATCACGATGGAGTTCTCGTTCGGAACGAACTGGGCCGATTACTCGCGGTTCGTGGGAGACATCTTCGGCGCTCCGCTGGCTGCGGAGGCGCTGTTCGCGTTCTTTTTGGAGTCGGTGTTCTTGGGCGTGCTGCTGTTCGGCCGCAAGCGCGTGTCGCCTAAGTTCTACCTGGCGTCCTCGTGGCTGGTGTGGTTCGGCTCGTGCCTGAGCGCGCTGTGGATCCTCATCGCCAACTCGTGGATGCAGACGCCGGCCGGCGCCGAGCTTGCCGCCGACGGATCGAAAGCCGTCATCACGGACTTCTTCGCCGCCGCGTTCAACCCCTCCACGTTGGTGCGCTACTCCCACACGGTGGTGGCGCTGCTCATCGTGGGCGCGTTCGTGGCCATGGCGGTTGCCGCGTGGTACATGCTCAAGGGCAAGCACGCCGACTTCGCCATGAAGACCATGAAGATCGGCGCCGTGGTGGGCATTGTGACCACCTGCGTCATGCTGGTCACGGCGCACTCCTCGGCCGTGACCGTGGCGGAGGAGCAGCCCACGAAGCTGGCCATGATGGAGGGCATGTACGACGACGAGGTTCCGCCGCTGTACCTGTTCGGATGGGTTGACGAGGAATCGCAGGAAGTGGTCACGCCGTTCTACATTCCCGGTGGCACCAGCTTCTTGGCCACGGGCACGTGGGATACGGAGTACCAGGGCCTCAACTCGCTGGCCGAAAGCGGCGACTGGGGCGATCTGGATCCCGAAACCGCTCCCGTGAACTTCGTGTTCCAGACCTACCACCTGATGGTGGCCATGTTCGGCCTGATCGCCATCACGGTTGTTCTGGTGCTGGTGTTCACGCTGCGCGGCGGCAAGATCAAGGACATGAAGTGGCTGCAGCGCTTGGCCCTCATCTCGCCGCTGTTCCCGATGCTGGCCATCCAGTCCGGTTGGTTCACCGCCGAGGTGGGGCGCCAGCCGTGGGTCGTGTATCCTTCCGTGACCGGCCCCGACGGCGTGAGCCTGCTCACGAACGACGGAACGTCCCAGTCGGTCTCCAACGTGGAGCTGCTGATCACCATGGTGCTGTTCTTGGCGGTGTACACGTTTCTCATGGTGGCGTGGGCGCGCATGGTGGGCCGCTTCATCAAGGAGGGTCCTGTGGCCGAGTCCCAGCAAAACGTCGCCGACGGCGCCCTTGCGAAGGAAGGTGAGTAGCCATGGAGATCACGTTCTTCCAAGGTTTGTGGTTCCTGCTGATTTTCGTGCTTATCGGCGGTTACTTCGTGCTTGATGGGTTCGATTTGGGCGCGGGCGTGCTGTACCCCTTCGTGGCGAAGGACGAGCGCGAGAAGGCGGCCGTGCGCACGAGCGTGGGGCCGGTGTGGGACGGCAACGAGGTGTGGCTGCTCACGGCCGGCGGCGCGCTGTTCGCGGCGTTTCCGGCGGCGTACGCCACCACGTTCTCCGGTTTCTACCTGGCGGTCATGCTGGTGCTGTTCGGACTGATCGTCCGCGCGGGGTCGCTTGAGTTCCGCGCGCATGATCCCAAGTGGGCCAAGGTGTGGGACGTGTGCTTCGTCGTGGGTTCCCTGCTGCCGGCGCTGCTTCTGGGCGTGGCCGTGGGCAACATCTACGCAGGCATCCCCATGGACGCCAACGGCGACTACGCGGGCATTCCGCTGCTGGGCCTGATCACCCCGTTCACGCTGCTGTGCGGGCTTTTGGGCCTGACGATGTTTCTGGCCCAGGGCGCCACGTGGCTCTCGCTCAAGGCGCCGAAGCCCTCCGAGCTGCAGGCTCGCGCCGCCAAGCTGCGTCTGCCGCTGCAGGTGGCGGCGCTGGTGCTGTTCGCGTGCGTGACGCTCTACGCGCTGCTGGGCATCCAGCCCGCCATGGAGCCGGCGCTGGGCGCGGTGCGCTGGGCGCTTGCCATCCTGTTCGTGGCAGCGGTGGCCGTGTCTTTGTTCCTCGGGTCCAAAAAGGATTGCGACCTGGGCGCGTTTGTGGCGCAGTCGGCTTCGGCGCTGCTTTTGGTGCTGCTGCTTGCGGCCTCGATGTTCCCGAACCTCGTGGTCGCCTCGGCCGACAGCGTAGGTCCGGCCATCACGGCCATGAGCGCGGCGTCCTCCGAGCTGTCGCTCATGTGGATGACCGGCATCACGTGCGTGGGCCTGCCGCTGGTGCTGATCTACCATGTGATCATCTACCGCACGTTCCGCGGGCGCATCCGCGAGGAGGATCTGGCCCACTACTAGGAGGACCCGCCTCCCGGCGCGGTTGACGACGGCCCGGTCGCCCGATGGCGGCCGGGCCGTTTCGCGTGCGGCGGCCTTGTGAGTCGGGAGCGGCCTTGCGAGAGCGGCCTTTCGGGACCGCCTCGCGGGATCGCCTCGCGGGACCGGCCTTGCGACGGTGTGGCGAAGGGCCGCTTCAAGGGTTCAATGACGGGTTGAAGCTGGGGCGTTCCGCCCCCTCGCCCTCCTTTGTAAACCATCTCTATGTTATATTTTCTTAGTTGTCTGAAAACGAACCACCGAGAAGGGGAGGGTTCCATGGAAGATAAGATCAACGAGCCGCAGCCGGCCGGGCCGGCGCCCGAGGACCAGCCGCCAACGCCTCCGTCCGAAGCCGCCACGCCCGAGCCTGCGGCCGAAGCCGCGACACCCGAGCCTGCGGCCGCGCCGGAGCAGCCGACGGCGCCGTACGCGCAGCCGCCCGTCACGCCCCCGGTTCCCGCTCCGGGCCAGCCCTACCAGGGTTACGGCCAGCCCGCATCCGGCGCTGCGAAAAGCGCGGGCACGGGCGCGCTCGTGTGCGGCATCCTGGCCATCGTGTTCTCGTGGCTTCCCCTCGTCGGCATCGTCTTGGGCATCGTCGCCATCGTGCTTGCCGGCAAGACCGTGAAGCAGGGCGGCAAAAACGGCAAGACGACGGGCGGCAAGGTGTGCGGCGCCATCGGCATCGCGCTGGCGGTCGTCTGCTTCGTCATATACCTGCTCTTCGGCAGCATCATGATGGCCCTGGTGTCCTCCAACGACCTCTCTTCCGAATACGACGCCATGCTGTCCCAGAGCCTGCAGGAGAACGCCGACGAGATTGCCGGGAGCCTGCCCGACGCCTCCTCGCTTGTGGACCCCGAGGAAACCGCCGCCATCGATGCGGCCACGCCGTACCTCCAGTCCCTCGGCGCGCTTGACGATGCGCAGGTGCAGGCCATTGTCGACGAGGTGGACCAGCGCGCCGCCGAATCCGTGGGCATGACCCTTTCCGAGATGGGCGTGGATCCGGCGTCGCTCGTGCGCTGGGTGTTCGCCGATTACGACTACGAGATAGACGACATACAGATTGTCAAAGGCGGCACCAGCACCATATACGCCCTGGCCACGGTGCGCGACGCCGACGAGCTGGGCACGCTGTTCTTGGAGCGGACGAATGAGTTCGTGAACTCCAGCGAGATGGACGCCATAGCGTCCGAAGAAGAGCTGATCGCGCGCGTGGGTCAGATCTACGAGCAGTGCCTGTCCGAGGTGACCGGCACCACGACGACTTACTTCGAGGTGTCCTTGACGCAGGAGGGCGACGCGTACGTGGTGGACGAGGAAGCCTGGCAGAGCCAGCTGCTCGACTTCTTCGCCCTCTAAGGTTTTGCGACGGCGGGCGTCGCCGGATGCTACGCCAGCTTTTGGCCGAGCATCGCGGCGGCGCCCGCTTTGTCGAAGTTCCCGCCGGTCCGCTGCGTGAGGGCGCCCATGACGCGTCCCATGTCGCGCTTCGTTGAGGCGCCGGTTTCGGCCAGCACCTCGTCGATGAGGGCGGCCAGCTCCTCGCCGGTCACCTGCTTGGGCAGATAGCCCTCCAGAATGGCAACTTGCACGGTCAGGGTGTCGGTGCGCTCTTGGTCGTTGCCGGCTTTGATGGAGCCGTCGAGCGTTTCCTTCGTCTGCTTGATCAGGCGTTTGAGCATGGCGTCCACGTCGGCGTCGGTGATGTCGCGACGCTCGTTCACCTCGATGTTCTTGATCTCGCCGTGCACCTGGCGCAAGATGGACAGTCGCGGCTTGTCCTTGGCTTTCATGGCGGCCTTGATCTCGTCTTTCAGTTGGTCGTAATTCATGCGCGGCCTCCTTTTCGCTGCGTTTGCCTTCCTGCGAGTATACCGCATGAGGCAACCGGCGGCACGGGGCTGCGGTCAGGGGGTGCGAGGGGCGCGAGTCGCGCGCCGCAGAGGGCGACCATCCCTTTCGCAGGATGCTCGGTGCGGACGCCACGGAAGCCGCAGGATGCGAAGGCCGCATGCTGCGGGGATGCGGGAGCCACAGGGGCGCGGGCGCCGCGGAGATGCGAAAGTCGTGCGATTGCGGGAGCTGCGGAGATGCGGACGCCGCAGGAGCGCAAAGGCTGCAGGCATCGCGGGGGGGGGTACGAGCGTTGCAAGAGCCACAGGGATACGGATTGCGCGGCAGCAAGATGGCCAAGATGGCCACAAGATGGCCACAAGCCGTTTACGGTAACGAGTCAGAAAATTTTCGCGCATATTTTACCGTTGGGTTCCCTCACATAGGCTTCGGAGCGAAATCGAAGCCTTTTAGACGCTCGGAAAGCCTTGTTTTCGCCATTTTTTGTTGCATTTACAACAAAAAATGGCTTTTACCAGCACAGACTGATCGAGAACGGTAAAATATGCGCGAAAATTCTTGGATCCATTACCGTAAAAATGCGCAACCGTGACGGGCGGGATGGACGGGATGGGCGAGATGACGGGGTTGGCGGCAGAAGGCGGGCGCGCGCAGATAACGGCCTCCCGCGGCACGGCTGACGGCCGAAACGCCCCCTGCGGCGTGCGTCTAGAAGCTGAGAGCCTCCTGCGAGTCGGCCAGCGGCTGGCGCGATCCCTCCTGCGAGTCGGCCAGCTGCCGAGGCGCTTCCCCTGAGAGGGGCGGCTACCACAGCCCTCCTGCGATGCGGCTGACGGCCAGGGTGCGTAGATGACCGCCACGAAAAGGACGCGCGCATGCAAGCGAAGGGAATGTGGGGGGGGGGTATGGAAGCGCATGACTTCTCAGCTGAAGAGCGGGCGATCTTTGATATTATGAACACTCACATTTCTGTTCATCTTACGACAACGATGAGGACAACCATGAAAGAACTGCCGGTCAACCAGCTTCATCCCAAGATCAAGGCGGTGTGGCGCATCAACGACGCCATTTGGCTCACCCTCGTGTGCCTGTGCTGCGCCGTGCCTTTCGGCATTGTGGCGGCAACGGAGCAGGGCGGTTGGGCCGCCACCGCGCTCGTCGTCACGCTTGTCGCCTATGCGTTGGCGCTGGTGCTGTGGTTGGTCGTCCTGCCGCCCGTTCGGTTCGCCCGATGGCGCTACCAGCTCTCCGACGACTATCTGGACATCGCGAAGGGCATCGTGTGGCGCAAGCGCTACGTGATCCCGTTCATCCGCGTGCAGAACACCGATACGCGCCAAGGGCCCATCCTGCGCATGTTCGGCCTGGCCAGCACCACGGTTGCCACGGCTGCCGGCGAGCATGAGATTCCCGGTTTGGCCTCCGATGTGGCCGAGCAGCTGCGCGACCATGCGGCCGAGCTGGCGCGCCTTGCCCAGGAGGACGTGTGATGAGGGCGCAGTCGCAGCCGCAAGCTCCCCAGCAGCCGCAGCAGCCGCAAGCCCAGCAGCCCCAGCAGCCGGTGCGCCATCGCGTGCATCACAGCTACATCTGGCTGGGCAGCGCCCAGATGGTGCTCGCGCTTCTTGCGGCCTTGCTGGTTGCGGGGTTCTCCTCCATCATCGGCGCCATTGCGGACGGCGCTCGTGCGTTTGCCGACGCGCCGGCCGGGATCATGGTGACCGTCGTGTCGGTGCTCGGGTTCCTCGCGCTCGTAGGCGTTGTCGTGCTCGTGCAGTGGTGGTCGTACCGGCACCTGTACTACGAGCTGGGTCCCGAGGAGTTCAACCTGTACTCCGGCATCTTCAACAAGAAGCGCGTGCACGTGCCCTATCAACGCATCCAGTCGGTCGATCAGCGCGCCACGCTGCCCCAGCGCATCTTCGGCGTGTGCACGGTCGACATCGACACGGCGGGCGGCGCGGCGAACAAGGCCGTGCAGGTTCCCTACGTGCTCAGGTCGCAGGCCGAGGAGCTGCGTCGGGAGCTGTTCGCCCGCAAGCAGGCCGCGGCAGTCGCGCAGGGCGGCGCGGCCGTGGCCCGCGCGCCGCAGGTCACGGCGTCCGCGCCCGGCAACGTGCTGGACGCCCCGGCCGAGATCTGGCAGGACGTGTGCGAGGTGTTCGGCGGCAAAGAGGTGGACACGGGCACGGTGACCTACGAGTACGGCCTGACGAACAGGGAGCTTGTCCTGACGGGACTTTCGAACCATACGTCGCAGGTCGTCATAGTGCTGGGCATCTTGGGCGTGGTGGCGCAGGTGTTCGAGCTTGCGGCGCCTTTGGCCGCAGGCCCGCTCGAGTCCGCGTTCGGACGGGTTTCCTCGGCGGGCTTGCAGCTGTTCGGCGGCAACCTGATAGCGCTGGTCGCGATCGCCGTGGTCGCGTTCTCCGTGGTGCTGTGGGCGTTGTCGGCCGTGGGCGCCTGCATCTCCTACGGCGGATTCAAGGCGCGCCGGCGCGACAGCCGCATCGAGGTGGAGCACGGGCTGCTGCAGCATCGCTTCCAGGGCGTCGATGTGGACCGCGTGCAGTCGGTCATGGTCAAGCAGAGCTTCATCCGGCGCCTCATGGGCTATTGCGAGGTGTCGCTGGGGAAGGTGGACGCCGCCTCCGAGAACTCGGGAGGGCAGGCGCAGGGGTTCGAAATGCAGACGGGGCTGGTCATTCATCCCTTCGTCAAGATGAACCGCGTGCCCGAGATCCTGGCGGGCCTTGTTCCGGAGTTCGCCGACGTTCCCGTGCAGGTCACGCCCGTTGCCCCCGCGGCGTTGCGCCGTGCGCTCGTTCGGCGCTGCATTCTGCTGGGCAGCGGCTTTTGGCTGGCGGCGCTTGCGGCCGTGACGCAGGTCGCGGTCAACCTCTGGGTTGCCCCGCACTATTCCGAGCAGGCGGGCGTCGCGGGCACGGTCAACCTGATAGCGACGGCGTGCTACGTGCTTGCGCTCGTGCTGCTCGTCTTCGACGCTGCAGGCGCGGTCCTGTGGTACCGAGGCTCCGGGTTCGCGTACAACGAGCGCTTCATGCAGGTGAGCAACGGAGGGCTTTCCCGGGAGACCGTGAGCTTCCCGCGCAGGAAGATACAGTTCGGCTACACCAAGACAAACCCCTTCCAACGGCGCTCCGGCACCGCTACGATAAACGTGCGCACCGCAGCGGGCGTTTCGGGCAGCACCATCCGACTGGTCGACGCGCGCGAAGACGATGCGCAGGACTGGCTCGACTGGATGAGGCCCCGAAGGGATGCGACGCAATAGCCCCATGAACACGCAATCGACTTCCACGATGCAAGAGCGCGCCGGCTTAAGGCGGCAAGCCGACCGGGAGGGTCCCCGCGCAAACGGGCCCTCCGGTCGCGAGGCTCCGGCTCCAGGTTGGACCCCCTCGCAGTTCAGGCCCCGGGACTGGGGCGAGGGCCGCGCCTTGCGCCACGAGGTGTCCAACACGGCCGCCAGCGCGGCCAACCGGGCGCGCAACGTCCGCGAGTACACGTTGGGCGAGGAAGTGGCCAACTCCGTGACGCACGGCATTGGGGCGCTGCTGGCCATAGCGGCCATTCCCATCTTGGTGGTGCGCGCCGTGGAGGACGGGGGAGGCGTCTACCTGTTCGCGGCTTTGGTGTACACGCTGACCATGCTGCTGGAATACACCATGTCCACGCTCTACCACGCCATTTCCGCCGAACGCGCGAAACGGGTGTTCAAAGTTTTGGACCACAGCTGCATCTACCTGTTCATCGCGGGTTCCTACACGCCGTTCTGCCTGATCACATTGGCTGACTCCGGAGGGTTGTGGCTGTGCGCGTTCGTGTGGGCCGTGGCCGTGGCCGGCGTGGCGTGCGAGGCGTTCTGGGTGTTTCGGCCCCGTTGGGTGTCGGCTGTGCTCTACCTGCTCATGGGGTGGTGCGTGGTGTGGTTCCTCCCGGCGCTCGTCGCGGCCATTCCGTCCGCGGGTCTGTGGCTGCTTCTGATAGGGGGCATCTGCTATTCTGTGGGATGCGTGTTCTACGTGCTGAAGAAGGTGCCCTACATGCACTCCGTCTTCCACGTATGGGTTCTTGCCGGGAGCGTCCTTCAGTTCCTGGCCATCGCGCTGTACGTCATGTAGCAACGGGAAAGCACCATGGACATTTGGATAAGCATTGTCGTCACGTTTCTGCTCGTGTTGGTGAACGGGTACTTCTCCATGTCGGAGATGGCGTTGGTGAACGCCAAGCTCGTGGTGCTGCAGCACGAGGCGGAAGCGGGCGACAAACGCGCTGCCCGGGCGTATAGCCTGGCGGGCGATTCCAGCCAGTTTCTGGCCACCATCCAGGTGGCCATCACGCTGGTGGGCTTTTTCGCCTCGGCCGCCGCGGCCACGAACCTCTCCGATCCGCTGGCCGCATGGCTTTCCGGCTTCGGCGTGGGCTGGCTTTCCGCCATCTCCTCCTGGCTGGCGCCGGTGCTCATCACGCTTGCGGTGTCGTATCTGAGCATCGTGGTGGGCGAGCTGGTTCCCAAGCGCATGGCCCTGGCGGATGCCGAGGGCGTGAGCAAGGCGGTGGCGGGTCCGCTCGCGGTGTTCGCCAAGATCGTCTCGCCGCTGGTCGCCCTGACCGCCGCCTCGGCGAACGGGCTGTCCGCGTTTTTGGGCGTCAAGGACGCCGACGAGCGTCAGAGCGTGTCGGAAGAGGAGATCAAGTACATGGTCACCGACAACGACGAATTGCTTGACGACGAGAAGCGCATGATCCACGACATCCTGGAGTTGGGCGACATGAGCGTGCACGAGGTCATGCGGCCGCGCGTCGACATGATCTTGGCACAGGACGTCGACACGGTGCGCCAAACCGTGGAGCGCATGCGCGGCACGGGGTACTCGCGCCTGCCCGTGTACCACGAGGACATCGACTGCATCGTGGGCATCGTCCATTACAAGGACCTCGTGGAACCGCTCATGGATGGCAAGGGGGACGATCCGGTGGCCCCGTACGCCTACGAAGCCATGTTCGTTCCCGAAACCAAGGACCTGTACCCGCTGCTTGCGGAGATGCAAACGAATAGGCAACAAATGGCCATCGTGGTTGACGAATACGGCGGAACCGATGGTTTAATAACGGTCGAGGACATCGTGGAGGAGATAGTCGGCGAGATCATCGACGAGTCGGATCGCGAGAACCCCTCCATCGAGCAGGAAGCCGAAGGCGTGTGGATGGTTGACGGCCGGTTTTCCGTGGAGGATGCCGAGGAGCTGGGCTGGCCGGTGGAGGAGTCCTCGGACTACGAGACCATAGCCGGCTGGCTGATGAGCGAGCTTGACACCGTGCCCCAGATGGGGGATCGGTTCGATTTCGGCGGGTATCGGTTCGGGATCCAGGCCATGCGCCGGCGCCGCATCGTGAGGGTGCGGGTCGAGCGCTTGGAGCCGATCCGCGACGGCAGGGGAGACGAGCAGGAAGAGACGTGCCGGGAGGAAGCGTGACGGAGGAAAGGCGGCTCTATCGTTCGCGCGAGGCGCTTGCGGGGGGCGTGTGCGCCGGGGTGGCCGACTACTTCTACGTGGACCCGCTGGCCGTGCGGATTCTGGCCGTCGTGCTGGCAATCGCCTCCGCCGGCGTTCTGGGGATTGCCTACCTGGCGCTGTGGGCCGTGCTGCCGAAGGCTCCCAAGGCGGCGGGCCCTCTTGACGTGGAGCCTCAGTCCGTAAGCTCCGACACGTACGGAGCCGTCGATTGCGACAGGGCCAGGGCAAGCGCCGCTGCGGGCAAAACGCGGTCGACCGCCGCCTCGGCTGCCGGTCAGCGCTACGTTCCCCCCTCGTACGGAGGCACCGCCCATATTCCTCCCGAACCCCCTGCGGCCGCTCCGTACCAGCGCCCCATGCCTCAGCAGCCCTCGCCGCCCCCTCCCGCAACGCCTCCGAGGGAGACGTCGGATCGCTGGGTGGCCGTGGCGCTTTGGGTGGGGTCGATCTTGCTGTTCCTTGGGTTCGCGTCGCTTGCGGCGACGTTCGTCAGCGGGGTTTTCTGGTGGCAGTACTGGCCGCTCATCCTCGTCATCGTGGGTATTGTGCGCATGGTCCTTCCCGGCAGGGAAGGGCATCGCATGGGTGCGCTCGTGCAGGGGCTTGTGTGCTTCTTCACGGGATCGACGCTGCTCATGATGAGCCTGGGGATTGTCTCTTGGAAGTCTTTGCCCCTCATGTTTGAGAGCCTGTGGCCCCTGCTGCTTATGATGGCGGGGTTCGGCGTGCTGGGATCTTCCCTGAAATCCCCCGTCATGACGCTGCTCGCCGGCGTATGCTTCGCGGCGTTTTGCGTATGCGGGCTGCTCTGGTTCTCGGTGCCGGGGTCGATGACCGAGGTCGTGCTTGTCACCCCGTACGGCCGCGAGTACCGCTTCGACGTCGTGCTCGACGATCTTTCGCTGGCGGCGTCGGGCGTTTGGCGGCACGGGCTTGTCCTCGACCCGCTGTGGTGACAATCGCCCCCTCACAGTTCGTTCGCCTTTTTCAGCCGGAGATCGTTAGGGACGCCACCTGCCCGTACGGCTCTTTCCGTTTTGTCAAGCGAACAAAAGATGTAGGGCACCTCCACACTTTTTTGCCTTCGCGCCCTTGCGTCGGCTAAAATGGGTCCCGTCAAAACAGCATACCGCCCATTCCGGCAGCAACCCTTCCCACAATCCACCACGCTGTCAACCGCTTCGGCGGGCCGGGTTCGTGTGCTGCGGGAACGAAAGGCAACCGAGGCTTTGGCTGAGAAGCGCATCAAACAACGGAGGACGGGCATCGTCGCGGCGATCGTCGCGGCCGGCTGCGTGTCGTGCGTGCTGGCCGGATGCATCGGATTCGGCTTCGCCTCTGCGGGAAGCGGGGCGTCCCGCGACATCACTTCGTTCGGCATAGACTCTTTGAGCGACGATTCGTCCGCTGCGCGCAGCGGATTTGGGTCGGAGGCGTCGGACTCGGAGGCTCGCGAGGCCACGGTTCTGGTCAGCGCGACATCGCGCGACATCTCCCAGGGCATAGCCGCCATCGAGGCGGAGGAGGAGGCGGCCCGCCGCGCCGCCGAGGAGGCCGCCCGCAAGGAGGAGGAAGCCCGCATCGCCGCCGCCCAGGAAGCTCGCGCCGCCCAACAGGCGCAGGCTGCCCGGGAGGGATCGGCCGCCGCCATCGCCGCGTTGGGCGAGGTGGACTGGAGCGTGGGCAAGGAAGCCTTCCTCGCCGAATGGACCGCCCGCATCGACGCGTATCTGGCCGGCTCGCCTTTGGCCGGGCAGGGGGCGACGTTCGCGGAGGCCGCATGGGCAAACGGCGTGGATCCGCGCTGGTCGCCCGCCATTTCCAACACCGAAAGCTCCAAGGGCGCCGTGTGCTTCCGCCCGTACAACGCCTGGGGCTGGATGGGCACGACGACGTGGGGCAGCTGGGAAGAGGCCATCAATGCGCACGTGGCGGGGCTTGCCTCCTATTACGGGTACTCCATCACCGTGGCGAACGCCCAGAAGTACTGTCCGCCCACCTATCAGGACTGGTTCAACAAGACCATCGCTCAGATGCAGCTGATCTAATCCAATGATCTTGGAGCGGTTGGCCCGATGATCTCGCGCGCAGTCGCCTTGCTTGCGGTATCCTTAGGAACTGCAAGCGCCAAGGCGCTTTTCGCGTGATCGAAAGGATCCTTATGAGCAACGTGATCGTGGTCGGTTGCGGCCGCGTCGGTTCCCAGTTGGCGAACATGCTGTCCGACAACGGCAGCAACGTATGCGTGATCGACCGCAACGCCGACGCGTTCGCCAACTTGGGGCGCAACTTCAACGGATCGACGGTGCAGGGCGTGGGCTTCGACGAGGAGACGCTTGTGAAGGCCGGCGTGGAGGACTGCGATGTCATGGCCGCCGTCACGCAGTTCGACAACACGAACCTCATGTGCGCCGAAGTGGGTAGCCGCCTGTTCGGGGTGCCGCACGTCATCGCCCGCCTGTACAACCCCGACCACGAGCGCGCCTACATGCAGCTGGGCATCGACTACGTATGCGGCACGTCGCTGGTGGCCGAGGACGTGTTCAGCAAGGTGGTGTCGGGGCATGGGGCGCATCTGGACACGTTCGGCGAGTTCGAGGTGCTGCGGTTTTCCCTTGATCTCAGCTGGACCGACAAGCGCACCATCCGCGTGTCCGAAATGGAGCGCGATCACGACATCCGCATCATTGCGTTCGAGCGGGGGGACGGCTCGGCAAGCTCTATTCCCACGCGCGACTCCATTCTCTACAACGGGGATTCGGTGCTGGCGTGCGTGCGCCATGAGCTGATAGAGTCGTTCTCCAAGTACATCCAGGACTGACGGCGTCGTTGCGGCGACAGGAAAGGACGCAGTATGTACATCGTCATCGCGGGCGGCGGCAAGATAGGCGAGTACCTGGCCTCGGTGCTGTTGAAAAGCGGCAACGACGTGGCCGTGATAGAGGAGAACCTGGAGACGGCCGACCATCTGTCCGTGGCGCTCACCGGGCGCTACCTGGTCATTCACGGTGACGGATGCGATTCCAAGTTCCAGGAGGACGCCGGCATCAGGCGCGCCGACGTGTTCGTGGCCACCACCGGGCAAGACGACGACAACCTGGTGTCGTGCGAGATCGCGCAGCGTGTGTTCAATGTGCCGCGCTGCATCGCGCGCGTGAACAGCCCGAAGAACCTGCGCATCTTCAAGGAGGTGGGCATCGAGTGCGTGTCCTCGACCACGCTCATCGCCAACCTCATCGAGGAGGAGACGCTGCTGGGGAGCATGAGCGTGGCGTCGTCGCTCACGCACGGCAACGTCATGCTCACCGAGATCGTGGTGCCGCGCATGCGGCATCATTCCAACGAGGCGGGGATCCTCGCCTCGTCGCTGCCCATGCCGCCGAAGAGCATGGTGGTGGCCGTGTCGCCCAAAGACGACGACAACGTGGAGGTGGCGGACGAGGACACCGTGATGTACGCCGGCGACACCGCCATCGTGGTGGCCGACAACGAGGTGCTCGACGAGGTGCGCGCGCTGTTCAAGTCGCTGTAACGGGCGGGGCGCTCGCGTGCTGGCGTGCGAGCGTGCGCACGCGCGCATGTGCGAGCCTCCGTCTCCTCTGCGCTTCGCGTCCGTCCGATTTCTGGTCAGCGCTGGGAGGCGGCGAGCTCGGCAAGGGCCTGGGGCGGGGTGTGGGCGCAGGTGCCGTCGCCGAGCGCGACCACCTCAACGGCATCGCCTGCGCTGACCGAGCCGCTTTCGAGCGCGACGAAGAACACGCCCTCGCGCGGAAAGATACAGTCGCCGGCCAGGTGGTAGATGGCGCACTTCGTGTGGCAGACCTTGCCGATCTGCGAAAGCTCGAGCAGCGCGCCGCCCACGCGCACGCGCGTGCCCAGGGGGAGGGCCAGAAGGTCGATGCCCTCGGTGGTGACGTTCTCCGCGAAGTCGCCCTCGGCCACGTCCAGGCCCAGAGCGCGAGCCTTTTCGATGGACTCCCAGGCCAGAAGCGAGACTTGCCGATGCCAGTCGCCGGCGTGCGCGTCTTCGGCAACGCCTTTGCGCGCTTTTATGTCAACGGGGCCGCTGCAAGGCGTCTTGCGCGTGCCTTTGCGTTTGGACACGTTGACGGACCTCACGCGTCCTCGGGCAGATACGGCGGCTTCTGCGGTGACGGCCATGCGCCCTCCTTAAACCTATTGAATGAGTAGGGAATAGCATAGCGGCTTTCCGAGGGATGTCAAGGCAGGGAGGGGCCTGCGGCGCAACGGATTCGCGCGAGGCGAGGCTCACGTCAAACGAGGTGTAGCGTTGGGTGAAGCGCGGTGTCGGGCGAGGTGCGCGCCCAGCGGGATGCCCGACGGCGCTTCGGAAAGCCCCGCCTGCCCGGCGAGCCGGCCACGCCGATCCCGGTTCAACAGGGGCGCTTCCGCAGGTTGGCCACAAACCGCGCCCTGTGGCACTCCGGAGGGCCGATCCGGCGCGCCAACGGGCCGCGTGATTCCGGCGATCTGGGGTTTCTCCAGGCGCGGAGGGGCTGGAGGGAGGAAAACCAGCCCCGCGCGTGCCATAGGGCGCTGTTTGTGGCCAACCTGCGGGCGGCCCCTCGCCGGGCCGCCTCCGGAGGGGGTTCTCGTCAACGGTCTAACAGAGAGCGAGGCATCCGATGGCGAGAAATCACCGAAATCGGAAAAGCTTGGCAGCAGAGGTCTTTCTTTTTCCAGTAAAACACCAGGTCGGCAATTCGGCACTGGGGCTAGAGGGGGCATATGGGCCGTCGGGCCTTCCGACTTCGGTGATTTCTCGCCATTGGGAAGGGTTCTTCTCGCTATCCGTTCGTGCCTGCGCGCCGTTTCCCGCCTCGTCGCCTCCCCTCTTTGCCATCGCGCTTTCCGTGGAAACGCGCCGAGGGTGCGCGCGGTGCGGTATGATGCACCTATCAGGTACGACGTGGGAAAGGGACCGGCGTGATCAACCGCTACACGCGCCCGGCGATGGGCGCCATCTGGGAGCTGCAGAACAAGTTCGAAATCTGGAAGGAGATCGAGGTGCTGGCCTGCGAGGCGCAGGCCGAGCTGGGCCGGTCGGGCATCACGAAGGAGGAGGCCGCGTGGATCCGCGCGCACGCCGACTTCACCGTGGAGCGCATCGACGAGATTGAGAAGGTGACGAACCACGACGTCATCGCGTTCACCACGTGCATGGCGGAGCACATCGACGCCGACGTGCCCGAAGGGCAGGAGAAGCCGAGCCGTTGGGTGCATTATGGCATGACCTCGTCCGACCTGGGCGACACGGCGCTTTCCTACCAGATCACGCAAGCCATCGACATCATCCTCGAGGACATCAGGCAGCTGGGCGAGACGTGCAAGCGTCGCGCGTTCGAGTTCCAGGACACGCTCTGCGTGGGCCGTACGCACGGCATCCACGCCGAACCCATGACGTTCGGCATGAAGTTCGGCAGCTGGGCGTGGGCGCTCAAGCGCGCGCAGACGCGCATGGAGGAGGCCCGCAAGGTGGCCGCCACCGGCGCCATCTCGGGCGCGGTGGGCACGTACTCCAGCATCGACCCGTTCGTGGAGCAGTACGTGTGCGAGAGGCTGGGCCTCGCACCCGACCCGCTGTCAACGCAGGTGCTCGCGCGCGACCGCCACGCGCAGGTCATGGCCGGCCTGGCCGTGACGGCTTCCACGTTGGAGTCCATCGCCATGCAGGTGCGCCTTCTGCAGCAGTCCGACGTCATCGAGGCCGAGGAGCCGTTCGCGAAGGGCCAGAAGGGCAGCTCGGCCATGCCCCACAAGCGCAACCCCATCACGGCCGAGCGCGTGTGCGGCCTTGCGCGCGTGGTGAAGGGCAACGCGCAGGTGGCCTTCGACGACGTGGCGCTGTGGTACGAGCGCGACATCTCGCATTCGGGTGCCGAGCGCGTGGCGCTGGCCGACAGCTTCATCGCGCTGGACTACATGTTCGGCAAGATGCAGTGGATGCTCGACGGCCTGCAGACCTACCCCGCCAAGATGGAGCGCAACCTGTGGCGCACGCGCGGCCTCATCTTCAGCTCGAAGGTGCTGCTGGCGCTGGTGGACACGGGCATCACGCGCGAGGACGCCTACGTGATCGTGCAGCGCAACGCCATGAAGGTGTGGGAGGACATCCAAAACGCGGTTGACGGCCCCACCTACCGCGAGCGCCTGGAGGCTGATCCCGAAGCCGCAGTCGCCCTGTCGTCCGAGGTGCTGGACAAGATCTTCGATCCGTGGGACTTCCTCACCCGCAAAGACGTGGTGTTCAAACGCCTGGAGGGGCTGGAGTTTTGATGCCCCGGGTGGCATAGGGCATTCGATAGCATTCGTCTCGATGGGACCGGTGCTGCGGGGGATCCTTGCAGCGCCGGTCCTTTGCACATGGAAAGCTTCGCAAGAAGCATTGCATGCTTTTGCTTGAGGGGCGGCATGTCGTTGGAGTTGGGTGAGCGCATAGGGGCGCAAAGCATATGATTGCAAATGATTTGCAGAATTGGGGTCGGCCGATATAAGACTCCTTCATCAATCGACCGGTTTGCAGAGATCCCCTTGGCTCCTTCTTCGAATATAAGAATCTGGTAATTGCCGAATCGTATCTAGGAGAAGACTTTTCCCTACGATAAAATACTCCAAATGCACCGGCGCTATTTTGGGAGGAGAGAATGGTCGAAAAAAAAGGACATACAGCCATCTCTCTTTTCGCGGGTGCGGGTGGCCTCGATATTGGTTTTGAGCGGGCGGGTTTTGAAATCGTGTTCGCCAATGAGCTGGATGTTGATGCGGCAAACACATGGAGAGCGAACAGGCCCAATTGCGATGCGATGAACCAAGGCGATATCGGCGATTACATCGAGTCGCTGAAGGCTTACAAAGGGACCACTGTTGTATTTGGCGGCCCGCCATGCCAAGGTTTTTCCGTTGCGGGGAAAATGAACCCCAGCGATCCGCGCAGCAAATTGATTTGGTCCTTTCTTGACGTCGTTGAGTCTGTTCAACCGAAAGCCTTCGTCATTGAAAACGTACGCGCATTGGGATCTTTGAAGAAATGGGAAAGCGTGCGGAATGGCATAATAAAGCGAGCTGGCGAACTTGGCTATTCCTGCGATTTCAAAATCTACTCAGCAAGCGAGTTCGGCGTCCCCCAAAATCGGGAGCGCGTCGTCTTTTTTGGCATTCAGGGCGATTCCTCAAAGCTTGATCAATTCTTTTCGGAAATGGAAAAGAGGAAAAGCAGCCCTAAGACCTTGCGTGAGGTTTTGCTCGGCGTTGGGAAATACGGCACTCCCGATAATCCTCAAACATGCACAGCGCATATTACGCTTGCGAAGCGTCCGGTCTTGAGGCAAAGCCCTTACGCGGGAATGCTCGTCAACGGCGCCGGACGTCCAATGAATTTGGATGGAGCGGCTCATACTCTGCCGGCCTCAATGGGCGGCAATAAAACCCCTATCGTCGATGAAAACGCGCTTGAAACTGGCGAGGAGAATTGGTTTTCCGGGTATCTTCGCCGATTAAGCAACGGGGAGGCCGATCCGGAAACTGAAGTGATTCCGGATACTTTACGGCGCCTGACCGTAAAAGAGGCAGCTGCTCTTCAAACCTTTCCGGACGATTATGTGTTCTGCGGAAGAAAGACGCAGCAATACAAGCAAATTGGAAACGCGGTGGCTAGCGATTTTGCTCAAGCAATCGCCGAATCCGCCTTGGTTTGCTTGTAGCTTCGGATTCCTCTGTAACCCTCTGTTAAACCGGCGTTGACGCGGACCGCCTCCGGTGGGGTCTGCGTCAACGCCGGTTTAGCAGCGGAGCGGAAGCGCCCCTGTTGAACCGGGACCGGCAGAGGTTGGGCCGGGCCGTCGGGCAAAGCCCCGCCGGAGCCTCGGAAAGCCCTCCCGCCCGACGGACAGCTGACAGACGGGGCTTTCCGAGGCGCTCGGCCGAGGGAAGCTCGGTTCGAGGGTTGGCAAACATAAGCTCGTGTCAATGGTGGTCTAACGGAGGGCTCCGTAAACCCACCTCATTGTCTCCGGTGACGCTTTTATTTCAGTCATCGTGGTTCTGAGGAGGTCGAATAGCATCACGGAGTCGATGTTGTGATTGGTGACGAAGAAGAAGTCCATAAGCGCGTCTATCGTCATGACCCCAATCACCATGCCCTTGTTCTCGTACTCCGCCTTGACTTGGTTGAAGTACCTATGCGTCTCTTCGTTCAAGGCGCTGGCCCTTCCTGCGATGAAAAGCATTGCGGGAGCTGAATTCGCGTGGGCTGCTTGCGCGGCTTTTCTGACTTCGGTTTCGGTGAAAGGCTTGTCTTTCAGTTCGATTACCAAGAAGAGTTTTTCTTTGCCAAGGTAGATATCCAGGTCGCCTATTTGCCTGCTTGAAGCACCTGACTGATTGACCGGATGAGGAACTGTCGAGTAGCCTCGTGATTTGGGAAAGAGCACGGAGAAAATTGAATTTGCCACCAAGAGCAAAGAAGATCCCCCGAAGTTTTTGTCAAGTAGATCGCTCATGAACGTTCGCGCTTCAAAAACATTGGTCGTAAGAATGGCGGCCTCGAAAGAAGAGGCTTGCACTCGCTTTCTTTCGGCTTCTTCAAGGCATCGCGTTATAAAGTAATCGAGGCACTCCCTTGCTTTCTCTTGAGCATCCACCAGCGGGAGATACTCGCACAGCAAATTCAGCGCCTTTCTCGGGTCGCCATTGGCTGATTTGTTTGAAACGCTTAAGCGAGGGTGGCGTCCCGGATTGTTGACGAGAGGGTCTTCGTTGCTTCCGTCCAGAACATCATCCAGAAACTCTCTTTGAAAAGGGAATATAACGTGTTTGCAGAACGAGCGCGCATCGTAAGAGCCATCGGTCTCGTCGCTTGCTTGAAGGGAAAGGATGTCAATCCGATCATCTGCGGTTTTTGCGGCTAAGGCTGTAAAAAGAATATATCGATACGTTAGGCAGTTCTTGCCGCTTAGCACAAAATCCACCGCAGGCTGTATTTCGCACGAAATCGAGGGATTGGTTTGAACGCGAAACAAAGAGTCGGCCAGCTCTTTCGTTGCTTTTGTTTGATCAACTGCGATACTCATAATCCCCCAATGCAAATGTCTTTGATCGTTGAATTGCAATTTTTATCAGCGTATCAAAACACTCTGGGATCTGACAAGTTCAGGCATCGCGATAATATCCATACCCCACTCCCAATCCGCGAAGGCGTGGTCGTCGATGTCTTGACGGGCGCGGATAACGTGCCAGACGATGAAGGATTCCTCGTCGAAGGTGTAGAACGCACGGTAGAATCCTACCAGGTGGGAGCGGTAACCTTTCCGATCAAGGGAGTTGTCGAAAAGGGCTTTTCGAGGATGGACGTGTCTCCCAGCAAGGCGATGGCTTTCTTGATGCTTTGGTATGTGCGGGCGGGGCAGGATCGTCGGGTGCGCGCGACGGGCAGCTGCCGATCCGGCAATGGGGCCGCGTTCGAAGAGGAGGGGCCTTCCCCGGCGGCGCAGGCCCCTCGCGCCGGCGCGGCCCCGGCGAGTCTGCCAAGGCCGCGCTTCGGGAAAGGGCGCTTTCTTAGATGGTTCGCGCGGCGGCGTTGGCGGTGCAGATGGCCTCGCCGATGTTGAAGGGGTTCGCGCAGTCCCCCACGGGGTAGACGTCCATGGAAAGCCCCTGCGCGAGGTCGGTGTTGGGCAGGCCGTCCAACGCTTCGATGAGCGTGCCGCAGGGCAGCTCCACCTCCGTGCCGGCATCCGTCTTGACGGTCACGCTGCCGTCGTTCACGCCCAGCACCTCGGCCTGAGGCCAAAAACGCGTGCCGAGCGCCTTGATGAGGGGTTGCGTGTAGGTCTTGACCCAGTACGAGTGGCCTGCGCCAATGGCGCTTGCGGGGCTGGGCGTGACCACCTGGACGTGCTTGCCCTGCGCCATGAGGTACATCACGGCGTCGATGGCCTGGGCGTTCGACCCGACCACCACCACGTTGTCGGCCACGTCGGCGGTGAGGAAGTCGTCGATGGAGACGATGCTCGTGCCGTTGCCGCCGGAAAGCCCCAGTGTGTCGCGCGCAGCACCCACGGCCAGAACCACCGCATCGGGCGCTTGCTCGCTGATGAAGCTCGCGTCCACCTCCTGGTCGGTGACCACGTTCACACCGGCTACTTCCAGCTGCTTGGCCAGGTAGGTTTTAAGCGGAATCAGGTTCTCATGCGGACCCTTCACGTTGCTCGCGAACTCCAAAAGCCCGCCGAGCGATCCTTTCCGCTCGTACAGCGTCACATGGTGGCCCCGTTCGGCCGCCACGCGCGCAGCCTCCATGCCGGCAGGGCCGCCTCCCACCACCATCACGTTCTTCGCGCTGGCAGCCGGCTCCGGGTCGTAGAGCCCGGGCAGCTGGCCGGACACGATGCGGAAGGGGTGCGCGGCGTTCGTGCGGCAGCTGAACACCTGATTGCCCTCCAAATCGGCATCCCAGTGGCAGTGCATGCAGCGCGTGCAGGGGCGGATCTCGTCCAGGCGGCCCTCCTTCAGCTTGGCCAGGTACTCAGGCTCCACGCTCAAGGGGCGGTTCATCAGGATGAAGTCGATCTCGCCATCGGCGATGAGTCGTTCGAAGAACTCGGGGTCGCGCGCGGGGTCCATGTAGGTGACGGCGCCCACGGGAATGGAGACGGCCTTTTTGATCTCGGCGGCCACCTTCGTCATGATGCCGAGGCCCGATTGGTCGGCCTTGAGCATGCCCTGCCAATGGCGCTGGAAGTCGAACTGGGTGCCGTAGCCCGTGGTGCCTTCGATGCCGTAGCCTGCGAAGTACAGATCGCCCGCGAATTCCGCCACGTGCATGCCGCAGGGTCCGATGCGGATATGCAGCGAGTCGGCGCCCGCCTCCTCGATGAGCTTGCACATCTCCTTGTTCTCTTCCACGGTGGTGAACAGCGCGTTGTCGCCGATGTTTTTGTCGTTTTCCTCCGCGCCGTTGACAAGCACCTGCACGGGGAAGTCATCGCCGCATGTCGCCTTGATGCCTCGGACGACTTCGCAGACGAAGCGCGTGCGGTTCTCGAAGGATTGCGGGCCGTACTCGTCGTCGCGTTTGTTGCGGTTGCGGGACATGAACGTCTGGCCGATGTTCTCGCCGGCGGCGTTGATCTCCACGCAATCGAACCCGCATGCCTTGAGCGTGGAGGCGGCCTTCACGGTGTCGGCGATGAGGTCCTGGATCTCCTGAGCGGTCATGTCCATGCAGTCCGACGACTGGAACAATGCGTTGGGGTCGGGTTCGAAGCCGCTGAACATGAGGCCCATGGTGGCCAGCTGGTAGCCCGCGCGACTACCGTTGTCCTTGATGGCCGAGGCGAACGTGCGCAGCTCGTCCTCGGTCCAGTCGGCGAATTTGCCCACATCGGGGACGGCCTTGAAGTGGTCGTACAGCTCGGCGAAGTCGTCGCAGTACACAACGCTCGCGCCGCCCTTGGCAAGCGAGGCGTAGTGCTGCAGGTGCAGATCGCCCGTGATGCCGCGCGATGTGACGCCGATGAAGCCGGCGGCCGATTTCACCACGCGGTTGGGCAGTGCGAGGGCGCCCATCTTCCATTCGGTGAACAGCGACGGGCACGTTCCGCTTGCGGTTGCCGTCGAAGCGTTTTGCGGATTGAGCCGCGACGCGTGGGCACGCACTTCGGTGCCGGCGTTCGCGGTGTCGGCACCGCTCTCTGCGGCGACGGTCGCAGCCTCTTTGGGCGCGCAGCTTGCAAGGCCCAGCGATGCGACGGCGCCTGCGGCAAGGGCCGATCCCGCCAGAAACGACCGTCTGGACAAAGCTCCCATGATGTTCTCCTCTCCTTGTTGGCGATGCCCCGCAATCTTGTCGGGGCGGCGTCCACGATAGGGGAGGGCGCGGTGCGAGCGGTGTCTCAAAACGGGTGATTCAGGTGTCGGCTTGGGTGATTTCGCCGCTTTCGCCCATACGCTCGCAGTAGCTGATGAGCTGTTGGCGGGTGTGCACGTCGGTGGCCCGGTAGATCCGCTTGACGTGGGATCGCACGGTGTTCTGGCTGATGATCAACTCGTCGGCGATGGCGGGAACGTTCTTGCCGCGCAGCAGCAGCTCGAGGACCTCCGCCTCGCGCGCGCTCAGCTGGTGGCGCCGCTGCAGCAGGGCGGCGCGTTCGCGCGGGCCCATCGGGGACACTGGCTGGTTGGCGGCGGGGTCGACGCATTGCGGGTGGGGGACGGGTGCGTCGTCGGTGTTCGGGCGGGGGGTTGCGCGCCGATCCGCCTCAGCCCCCTCCTGTTTGCGCCTGCGCGCGTACACGAAGGCCATGCTCAACACGTAGACGCAGAAGAACACGCCGAACACCACCAACAGCTCTGCGGAGTTCGACGAGCGCAGCACCAGGGGCATGACGTACTCGAGCGCAACGCAGAAGGCCATGAGGGAGAAAAGCCCGACGGCGTAGAAAAGCTCGAACACCAGGTTGTTCCGGTGCGCCAACGAGATGGCGTCCGTGCAGAACAGCGCGAACACCACCACGAAGTACAGGCAGGACCCTGCAAGCAACATGCCCAGAGAGTACGGATAGCCCGCAAAGGGGACGGGGAACAGGGCCAAGATGAGCGCGGGCGTGACGTACTTGAAGAACTGGATGGAGCAACGCGGGCCCTTGATGCGGCTGAGCGCAAGGAACACCACGCCGGCGGCAACCGCTTGCGCCGCGCAGACCACGCCCAACTGGGTGCCGGGGTCGAGCGCATTCATAAGCCCCAGGTAGTTCATGGTGGGGGCAACGATCTGCAGCGCCACAACGCAGAAGAGGACCTCGCCGAAGCGCTTGAAAGCAGGGAGGTAACGACGCCTCAGGATCGAGGGGGTGATAGTCGCGCGAGGTTGCCGTGCGGCGACGTCGGAACGTGCGGGGCTGCCGTGCGTTCGGTCGAATGCGAGCAGGACGACGCTGCATGCGGCGGATACGAGCAGCGCTATCGCCAGGCATTCATGGAGGCTTTCGAGGGGGGCGCTCGCGCACCAGGCGTTGGCGAGCGCGGAACACAGCAGCACGAACGGCAGCACGGATCGCGCTTTCTCCGGCGTTAAGGAAATGCGCGCCATCCAGAACATGTGCAGGCACGCGTACGACCATCCCGCGCAAAACGCAGTCGCGCAAAGCGCTGGCAAGCCGCTTGTCCACAGGCCGCTGAAGAGCAATGCCGTTGCGAGCAGGACGGCCGGGAGCGTTGTTTGCATGTGGAAGCGCCCGTTTGCGCCTGTGGCGCAAGCTGCGGCCGCCCGTGCGAGTATGCCGGCGAGCATGCCGACGGTGGCGAACAGCAGGTACCAGTCGGCAAGGGGCTGCGCGACGGGCCCGAGCAGCGAACCGTCTGTCAGCACGGTGCTGCCGTTCCATACGCCTATGCCGTACAAGCTGAGGTTCGCGCCCGCCCCCAGCGCTACGATCAGGGATTCCTTTGCCGACATTTTCCTCCCTCGCTTCGTCGAGGCCATTATAACGAAGCGGAGGGGTCTTCGACGCAAGGAGCTCTTGCGGGTGCGATGCCGGAAGGAACGAGGCGCCGCCGGATTGCCCTGGTTTGGGATGCCGCGTGCCGGTTAGGGTGCCGCCTGCCGGTTGGGCCCCGGTTGGGCCTTGCTGGCTGCCTGTCGGTCGAATCGGCGCGGTTGTTCGATTTTCCGGGAATCGCTCGAGTTCCAGGTCGGTTGCGCTAGCCGAACTGGCGATCAATGGGGCTGGCTGCACTGTCGAACTAGCGGTTGCGTCGACATCGGCAGAGTTGGTCGAGGTGCCGGCATGGCTGATGCCGGTAGCCTTAGACGGCAAGACGATGATCCCTCTTATTTTCCTTGTCATATTTTGACGAGGAAGAGTGGAAAGATCAAAATGATGAGAAGCAGGGAGAGGGCTGTGCTCTTGGAAACGGACATGGTTGAGTTCAAGCGCAAGTTCACATGGCGGGCGCTTAAAGCGATTATGGCGTTTGCCAATGCCAACGACGGATCGCGCACGTGGGAATCGAGGATAACGGCACGGTGGTAGCCCCTCCGTGGGAGCCGGTTAATGAAAAAAACGTGAGCATATCTGCCATTCGAAAAGCCGGAGGCTTTGTTGCGGGCAAAAGGAGCGACGCGCCGGTAATTAAGGGGCTCGCAGAGACGGAGAAGATAACATCACAATTCGCGGTCTTTAGGGAAGGGCGTTGGGCATGGATGCATCGTTAGAGCGCGTGGGGGAGCGGGCTTGTCCCGACAGATTTGTACGACAGGATCGCAGGCGTTCTCGATGCGGCAAGAAACCGTGCCTACACCGCCGTCAACTTTGCCATGGTGCAGGCATATTGGGAAATCGGGCGCAGCATTGTCGAGGAGCAAGGCGGCGAGGAACGGGCGGAATACGGCAACGCCCTCATTATTAACCTTTCCGAGAAACTCACAGCGGATTACGGCAAGGGCTTCGACGAGCGCAATCTTCGTTTTATGAGGCGTTTTTACACGACATTCCCAATTCGGAACGCGTTGCGTTCCGAATTGGCATGGACGCATTATCGGCTGCTATGCAAGGTTAAGGACGAAGATGCTCGCCTGTGGTACATGAACGAGGCCGCAAACGAGCACTGGTCGAGCCGCCAACTCGACCGACAGATTTCAACGCTATATTACGAGCGACTCCTCGCGAGCAGAGAAAAAGAGCCGGTCATCGAAGAGGCAAACGAAAAACTGGTTCAGGTTGAACCGGTCGATTTCATCAAAGACCCCTACGTGCTTGAATTTCTCAACCTCAAAGAATATCCGAGGCTCCACGAGAGCAATTTGGAGCAGGCGCTCATCGACAAACTCCAGGAGTTTCTGCTTGAATTGGAGACGGGCTTTTGCTTCGTGGCGCGGCAGAAGCGTATGCGCTATGAACACGATGACTTTTATCTCGACCTCGTGTTCTACCACGCCATTCTCAAATGCTACGTGATTATTGATCTCAAAGTTGGCAAACTTACGCACACCGATGTAGGGCAGATGGATAGCTATATCCGTATGTTTGATGCGTTGCAGAGACGCGACGACGATAATCCTACCATCGGACTCATCCTCTGCTCAGAAAAGAACGAAGCCGTTGCTCGTTACTCGGCCCTTGCAGACGGAAAGCAGCTGTTCGCCTCGAAATACGTGCTTGAACTGCCTTCGGTTGAGGAACTTGAAGCCCAAATGGAAAATACTCGCCGCGCATTCGAAGCGAATATCGGAAGCGAAGGGTAGGCAACCTGTGTTGAATATCACGCAAGACCGTCTTTGGCGACGTTCGGCGGTGCGGTATAAATGGTGCAACCCCAACTTCTCGATTTTTTACCGCAAGGTGTGAGGCCGTTTGAGTGTGCTACGCGTGCCCTGCGTCACCTGGCACTTTGACGCACGTGTGGATTGTACCAAGAAGGAAAAGCGCATGGTTTTGGCGGGCTGTCAGGTCGCGACAGGTGCCATGGTGGATGTCGTAGGTGGGCGCTCTAGCCGCCCCGGGGTTTCCTCCATAAAAGTTAGATGATGTATACTTATCAAGAGGAAATGATCGGTGCCGGGAGGTGTCATGCGGTTCACATACGAGGATGCGGGGTTCGCGCCAAGTTCGCTTGTGATAGAACGCCCCTCGTGCGCCGAGGCAGGCTGGCCAGACATGCAGGCAAGGAATTGCGGAGCGCTCATCTGGGAGGACGGCTACGATGTGGGCGCGTTCGCGTCGGGTTCCATGCGCGCTTTCAGAGCGGGCGAGGGCGTGTCGGTTTGCGTGTCCGATTTCCTTATGCGCCAAGATGTCGTTCAGCGAGAGACGCGCGTTGGCGTTGACCTGTACCAATTCGGATGCTGCCTCGAAGGCTCAATGTCGTGGCGGGTGGAAGGCGGCTCCGAGCAGATTGTGGATGCCGGTGACGTGGTTGTTCAGCACGTGTCCGACGGTGAGTGCGAAAGCGCGCTAGCGGGTGGGCAACCATGCAGGACCGTGAGCGTGATGGTGCAGGGAAGCCGTCTTCGCTCGCTGGTGCCCAAAGACGTGCTGAACACCTTCGATACAGCTGTTGCAACCATGCCGCTGAGTGTTGAGGCGAATGCTGCCGCACGGACTATCTGGGGACACCAAGGAGGGGGTTGGGCTGATCGGATGATGCTCGAAGCCAAGGCGCTCGAGCTTGTTTCCCGGCTTCTGGGGGAATTAGCTGCCGGTTCGTGCTGTGCAAGGCCAGCCGACGTGTTGCCTGACGATTTCGCCGCCTTGCTTGCGGCAAAACGCTGCTTGGAGGGGCATTTGGAGGAGCGAATTACCATAGCTGACCTTTCCCGGCGGGTGTATCTCAACGAGTGCAAGCTCAAGTGCGGATTCAAGCGTTGCTTTGGTCTCACAATTCAAGAGTACCGCCGGCGATGCCGTATGTACGCTGCGCGTGATCTCATTGTTTGCGGGGGCTTACGTGTGAAAGATGTGGCTTGGAAGGTGGGCTACTCCAACGTCAGCCACTTTATCGAGGCGTATCGTAAAGAATTCGGCGCCACGCCCACAGGTCGCTAGGGAAGCGCTCGCAATTTGCATCTGCCATCGCGTTTGCAGTGATTGCATTCCGGCAAAGCCCTCTTCTGCGTGAAGTTATATGAGGCGAACTTATCCCTATCGGGGTATACAACATCCCGATAAGGGCATTCTGATCCCTTGTCCCGTGGTTTCATAAAGTTAGACAAGGTGAATGAATGCCGTTTCCGAAGAGGGGCTCGCTGTGGCTCGCGATTCGGACGGCGTTCGTCCGAAAAGGAGCAGGCCATGGCAGAGCAAATGAGAACGACAGCCGCATCGAAAGGACTGAAAGCGCGAGATTTCGCCACGCTCGGTATCTTTTCGGCATTGTTATTCGTGCTGACAATGGTAGTGGGCATGTTGATGAACAATCCGCTGGCGTTAGTGCCGTGGGCGCCCACGGTTATTGCGGTTGTCGGCGGACCGTTGTACCTGATGATGCCAGCCAAGGTGGGCAAACGGGGCGCCATTCTTGTTCCTGCGTTGGTGATAGGCGTCATCTGGGCGCTTATGGGCGGTATGTTCGTGCTGGTGGGCATGGTGATTGCCGGTATTGTGGGCGAAATTATCGTGACGCGTACGAACTATAAGAGCTTCGCCGCTATGACCGTTGCGTATGTGCTCTTCATTGTGGCCTATCATTTTGGGTCGGTGTCCATTGCGTGGATTGTGAGCGATTATTTCACCCAGTTCGCCAGCTATCCTGCAGAAATCGCGGCCATGATGGAGGGGGCTATAAACTCTCTGAACGGCTATGTGTCCATTATGGCTTCAGTTGCGGGCGCGTTGGTGGGCGCATTGTTTGGACGTGCGGTGCTGAAGAAGCATTTTGTGGCTGCGGGCGTTGTGCAGGGCTAGGCCATACCTATGTGCGCTGCAAAGGAGTGTGCCGATGATGCAGAAAGCGCTGTTTCGGACGCACCGGGGGAAGCGGTTCTCAAAATTGGTGTGATTGCCGCACCTCTGTCGGCTGCTCCTCGTGTCGAAGACACGCTTGAGGTGCCTGCATCCGCCTACTCGCGCGAAGCCGAGGTTGCTGATGCGGATGCTTGCGCGCGACTGTTCGACCCGCGTGTTGTGCTGTTGCAGGTGGTGCTTGCTGCAGCATGCGGGTTTTGTCTGAACCGTCCTGCGGCAAGCGCAGCAGCGGGCGTTGCTATCGCGATAGCGCTTGCCGTTATAGGATGTCGGCGTCAGGCTCTTGTGCTGCTTGTGTGGACAGCGGTTGTGAATGCACTATGTTTGGTCATTTTGGCTGTTCCAAGCTGGGGCGCAGTCGGCGCGTTTGTGGTGGTGTTCTTTGTGCTGCGCAAAGCGGTGCCGCTTGCGGGTGCAGCGCTTTTGTTTTTGAATGGTGTCACGGTGAGCCGCCTCATAGCGGTGCTCACGCTGTGGCGTCTGCCCAAACCCTTCGTTTTGACTTTGGCGGTGGCGTATCGGTTTGTACCCACTGTCGGCAACGAGGTGTCCCTTATTTGCGATGCGCTTGCTATGCGCGGCAGGCCGTTGACAGTGCGCGGTTTTCTACGCTCTCCGCGTGAGATGCTGGAATGCGTGCTTGTGCCGCTCATGATGCGTTGCACACGTGTGGCCGATGAGTTGGCGGCATCAGCCACTGCACGTGCTGTGGAAAACCCCGCGCCGCGTGTCTCGCGTTATGAGCTGAAGATGCGTGGTCGTGATGGTGCGCTTCTTGCGGCAACGTTGGTTTGTGCGGCGGCGGTAGTCGCTCTTGAACTTGCGTGAAGAGGAGCGCGAAGTTCTTATGACTCCCGACAACGTGGTGAACATCAGGGATTTTTCATGGCGTTACCGTTCGTCTGAGGCGCTTGCGCTCAACGAAGCCAGCCTCACGGTGCGGCAAGGTGAATGCGTCGTGGTCACCGGGGCGTCGGGGTGTGGCAAGTCCACGCTCGTTTCGGTGATGAATGGTTTGATACCGCATTTCCATGAAGGAGAGTATGCGGGCGAGGTGAAGGTCTGTGGCATCGACGTACTGCAGGGCCAAACGTACGAGATAGCGTGTCGGGTGGGCAGTGTGTTTCAAGATCCGCGCAGCCAATTTTTCGCCACTACTACCAGCGATGAAGTGGCGTTTGGCTGCGAGAATCTGGGATTTCCGCGCGAGAAAACGACACAGCGCATGAATGCGGCGTTCTCTGCGCTGGCCGCCGACGATCTGCGTGACCGTAGTATCTTTTCGCTTTCAAGTGGTCAGAAACAGAAGATAGCCATTGCGAGTGCGCTGGCGGTGGATCCTGAACTTATGGTGATGGACGAACCGTCCGCAAACCTTGATAACGAAGCGTGCCGGATGCTGGCTGATGCTGTGGCGGCACTCAAACGAAATGGGCGCACTGTGGTGGTAGCTGAACACCGGTTGAGCTATCTCATGGGAGTGGCTGATCGTGTAGTGGTTATGGAACGCGGGCGCGTGGTTGGGGAACTTTCGCCTGATGAGGCAAGAGCTCTTTCCTGGGAGAGCGCCGCGGAACGCGGATTGCGGTTGCCGAGCCTTGTCAATGTGCCGCTCAACCAGCTATCTGGCGGCGAAGGCTCGGTCAGAGAAGCGCCTGATTTTGAAGCGCGCGGGCTGCGTGTGTCATACGGAAGGCGCCAAGTGCTTGGCGAGGTTGGATTTTCGTGTGTGGGCATGCCTGGGGTGACAGCGATCATCGGTGGCAATGGTGCAGGTAAGACCACGCTCGTGCGTACGCTCTGCGGCCTTAAACGCGAAGCAGAGGGAGAAGTGTGCATTGGTGGCCGCCCGTCCGAGGCTGCAAAGCGTCGGGAGCTCTCTTCATTTGTCATGCAAGATGCCGATTACCAATTGTTTACTGAGAGCGTGGAAGCGGAGGTGCTGTTTGCCCGCACGATAAAGCCCGCTGTACGCAAGCGCGCCGATGCGGCGCTGGCGGCGCTCGGTTTGGACGGTTTTCGCACGGCGCATCCTCTGACGCTTTCAGGCGGCCAGAAGCAACGCCTGACCATAGCGTGCGCGCTTGCGGACACCTCGCCGCTTGTGTTCTTTGACGAGCCAACAAGCGGGCTTGATGGCGGCACTATGCGCGAAGTAGCGCGGTTGGTGCGTTCGCTTGCACGTGAAGGGCGACGGGTATTTGTGGTGACGCATGATTTTGAGTTTGTTGCTGCGGCGTGCGATCGGGTGCTTGCGGTGCGGGCTGGCGTTATTGCGGACGACTTTGCCGTGTGCGAGAAAAATCGCGAGCGGCTGTGTGGGTGGTTGGGTTTAGGAAGCGGGGGAGGAGCCGAAGATGATGAGGGGTGACGTGTATGTGTTGCCGCCGTCAGTTCGCTGTTCTTATCCTGTCGCGCCAAGTGCTGGGAGGCATGCCTGTCTCGCGCTCGAAGGCTACGGTGAAGCTGGACGCGCGCGGGTAGCCCACGGCTGCGGCCACCTCGGCCACGCTCAGGTTGTGGATGGGCAGCAGCTCTTCGGCGCGCTGCATGCGGGCGCGGCGGATGTAGGCGCCCAGGCTCTCGCCTTCTTCCTGCGAAAACGCCGCGCACAGGCGAGTGCGGCTGGTCAAGAGGTCGTGCGCCAGTCCGTCGAGCGTGAGCGGCGCATCGAGGTGCTGTGCGATGTGGCGTTTTGCCGCCCGCGCCAGAGCCGCTTGCTCGTACGTGCCCGCTGCCTTCTCCGCGCGCGTGCGTTCCTCGTACCACATGATGGCTGTGCGCGCGGCTTGCGACACGCGGGCGGCCAGAGTGCCCTCGGTGGCCAGGCGCCCGCCGTACAGCGGCGAGATGGAGTTCATGAGCGCGCCGAGGACGCGTGCCAACTCATCGGTGCAGGTGGACCCTGGTTTGTCCACAAGGGCGCGCGCGGCATTTCGCTCGCGCGGCTCCCAGTGGTCGAACCACGACGGCAGAAGCATGATGGACGTGGCGTTTTGCAGCGACCCCGCGCGCAGCCACGAGGCGGCCTCGCCCGTTTGCTGGCCGAAGACGGCCACGTTGCCTTCGGCGCTCCGTGTTCTCGGCTGTGCGATGGGGCACAGCGCCAGGCTGTCCGAAGACAGCGTGCACAGGCACAGGCTGGTCACTTCGCGCTCGTAAAACAGCAGGTCGCGTTTGACGGTAAGACGATGCGAGGTGACCACGCAGCTTTTCCCGATGGAGTACACGTATATCGCGCCCTCGGCCACGTCGCTGTCTATGGAGCCGAACAGGGCCGAACCGTGCGGGCGCAATGTGGCGCCGAACTGCTCAACCTGGGGAAGGTAGAGCAGTTCGAGGGCGGCGATGCGAAGGGTGCGTGTCGTGCGCGTGTGCATGAAGTAGCCTGCTGTCTCGCTTTTGAATTCGTTCCAACCGGGACGCCAAAGGTTAACCATGGTGTACTTTCATGATACGTTAGGCGCGGCTGACTTGCAAGCGTCTGTGGGCCCATGCTGGCGCTTGATTCGCATAACCGCACATGAGAAGGAGGTTGCATATGTCAACAGAGGCGTCGACGACCGGGGCGGTGTCTGCCCGGGCTGTTTCGCACGAAGATCGCCGCGCCCCCGAAAAGCAGCGAGCACCCGAAAAGCATCGCGGTCCCGTCGCGCAGTTGCTGGACTTCGCAGGCAAGCGGAAAGCCCTCACCTATGTGGGCTGCGTGCTTTCGGCGGTGTCCATGCTCGTGGGCTTTGCGCCCTACGTGTGCATCTGGCTGGTGGCGCGCGATCTTCTGGCCGTGGCGCCCGACTGGGGTGCAGCCTTAGGCATTGCCGCATATGGCTGGTGGGCGCTGGGGTTTTCGGTGCTGTCCATCCTGCTGTATTTCGTAGGCCTTATGTGCACGCATCTGTCGGCGTTTCGTTGCGCGTCGAACATTCGCAAGCGGGCTACCGAGCGCCTCATGCGCGCTTCGCTCGGCTACTTCGACACGCACGCTTCGGGTGCGCTGCGCCGCATGGTGGACGGCTGCGCGGCCGAGACGGAGGGGCTGCTCGCCCACAAGCTGCCCGACACGGCGGGGTCGATCGCCATGGTTGTGGGCATGCTCGTGCTGTTCTTCGTGTTCGACTGGCGGCTGGGGCTTGCGTGTTTGGCATCTGTCATCATCTCCATCTTGTGCATGATGAAGATGATGGGCGGGCGCGGTATGGATTTCATGATGAAGTACCAGGAATCGCTCGTGAGGATGAACAAGACGGGTACCGAATATGTGCGCGGCATTCCTGTGGTCAAAGTGTTCCAGCAGACGGTGTACTCGTTCAAGGCGTTCCACGATGCCATTCAGGAGTTCACCGTGCTTGCGCAGGAGTACGCGGTGAAGTGGTGCCAGGTGCCGCAGTCGCTTTCTCTTTCCGCCATCAACGGCGTGGCGGTGTTTTTGGTGCCGCTTATTATCTTGTTGGCGCCGGGTGAGTCCGATTTTGGGACGTTTCTTGCCAACGTTGCGTTCTATGCCATCTTCTCGGCCATCATCCCCACGGCCATGACGCGCGTGATGTTCATCTCCGATGCGCTGCAAACAAGTCAAGCGGCCATGGCGCAGGTGGGGGCCGTGCTGGCGGCGCCGGTGCCCGCACCTCCCGCCGCGCCCGAGGCTCCGCGCGACAACAGCGTGGTTTTTGACAACGTGACCTTCACCTACGAAGGCGGCGAGCAGCCGGCGCTCGAACAGGTGAGCTTTGAGGTGCCCGCCGGCGCCACGGTGGCGCTTGTGGGGCCTTCGGGCGGCGGCAAGACCACGGCGGCCAGTTTGGTGCCGCGCTTTTGGGATGCGGATGCGGGCAGCGTGCGTGTGGGAGGCGTGGACGTGCGCTGTATCGACCCGCACGACCTCATGGACCGCGTGGCGTTCGTGTTCCAGGCAAACCGCCTGTTCAAGCAAAGCGTGTTGGACAACGTGCGCGCTGCTCGGCCCGACGCGACGCGCGAGGAGGCCATGGCGGCGCTTGAAGCCGCGCAGTGCGCAGACATCGTGGAAAAGCTGCCCGACGGCATGGACACGGTGGTGGGCACAGGCGGCGTGTATCTATCGGGTGGCGAGGTGCAGCGCCTCATGATAGCCCGCGCCATTCTGAAGGACGCACCCATCGTGGTGCTGGACGAGGCCACGGCCTTCGCCGATCCGGAGAACGAGGCGCGCATTCAGGCGGCGTTCAAGCGGCTCGCGGTGTCCGCTACCGGCGAGCGGCGCACCGTGCTCATGATCGCGCATCGGCTGTCCACTGTGGTGAACGCCGATAGGATTGTCGTGCTCGACGGTGGACGCGTGGCCGAGCAGGGCGCGCATGCCGACCTGCTGGCGGCGGGTGGGCTGTACGCCCGTATGTGGGCCGACTACGAACAGGCGGCCAGTTGGAAAATCTCGAGCGCGTCTTCGGAGGTGAGGTAGATGTTGAAGGAAAAGTACGGCCTGACCAACGAAGGCGTGCGCAACGTCAGGGTGGGAACGGCGTGGACGGCGGCATCCAATCTAGCCGTGTTCGGCGGAGTGGGCACGTTGTGGATGCTTATGTCGCAGTTGGTGGAGCACCTGACGATAGACGCGCCGCTACCGGATCTGCCCCCCTACGCTCTTGCGTTGGTCGTGTTCGCGGCGGCGGTGATCGTCACCCAGTACTATGCCTACTACTATCAGTACGGCGTCATCTACAACGAAAGCGGGCGGCAACGCATCAACCTGGCCGAGCGGCTGCGCAAGTTACCGCAGTCGTTCTTCGGAAAGCGTGATCTGGCCGATCTCACCGAGACAATGATGGGCGACGTCAAAACCATCGAGCATGCTTACAGCCATGTGCTGCCCGAACTCTACGGCGCCTACGTCTCGTTCGGCGTGGCCAGCGTGGGGCTGCTTGCGTTCGACTGGCGGTTGGCCCTTGCAGCGCTGTGGAGCGCGCCGGTGGCGTTTGCCCTGCTGTTCGCTTCGCGGAGGCTTTTGGCGCCCATCATGCGCACCACCCGCATGAAGAACCTGCAGGTGTCCGACGACATTCAAGAGGCGCTCGAGTGCGTGCGCGAGGTACGCGCCACCAACCAGGAGGAGCGCTATCTCAGTGGTATCCGCGCCGATGTTGATGCGGCCGAGCGGCAGACTATCAAAGGGGAGCTGGCCACAGGCGTGTGCGTGAACAGCGCGCAGATTGTGCTGCGGTTGGGCCTTGCCACCACCGTGCTGGCGGGAGCGGCCTTCGTTTTGGAGGGAACGTGCGACTTCATGACGCTGTTCGGCTTTTTGCTGGTGGTGTCGCGCATATACGCGCCGTTCGATCAGTGCCTTATGCTCATTGCGGAGCTGTTCGCTGCGCAGACGGCCTCGGCGCGCATGCGCTCGTTCTACGACGAACCCTTGGCAAAGGGCGGCGATGCGTTTTCCCCGCGCGGCCACGACGTGGTGTTCCAAGACGTGTCGTTTTCTTACGGCGGTGGCGAGCAGGTGCTGCGCAACGTGAGCTTCACGGCAAAGGAAGGCGAGGTCACCGCGTTGGTGGGGCCGAGCGGATCGGGTAAATCCACCTGTTCGAAGCTGGCCGCGCGCTTTTGGGATGCCGAGGGCGGGCGCGTCACGGTGGGCGGCGTGGATGTGGCGGGCGTGGACCCCGAGGTGCTGCTGCGTGACTACGCGGTGGTGTTCCAGGACGTGCTGCTGTTCGACGACACGGTGATGGGCAACATCCGCCTGGGGCGGCGCGACGCAACCGACGAGGAGGTGCTGGCCGCCGCGCGCGCCGCGAACTGCGACGAGTTCGTGGGGCGCATGCCGCAGGGCTACCATACGATGATCGGCGAGAACGGCAGCAGGCTTTCCGGCGGCGAGCGCCAGCGCATCTCCATTGCCCGCGCCTTGCTGAAAGACGCGCCCATCGTGCTTTTGGACGAGGCTACCGCCAGTCTGGACGTGGAGAACGAGACGCAGGTGCAAGCCGCGCTCTCGCGCCTTTTGGCAGGCAAGACGGTTATCGTGATAGCGCACCGCATGCGCACCATCGAAAACGCCGACAAGGTGGTGGTGCTCAAAGAGGGTCGCGTGGTCGAACAGGGCGCGCCGGATGAACTCAAGGCGGTAGGTGGTGAGTTCGCCCACATGGTTGAGCTGCAGCGCGCCGCCGCCTCTTGGGCGCTGTAGCGCGACTTGCCGTCGAGGGCGGAGGGAAGACTTCGGGCCGCGCGCCGCGCCTCGGTCTACATGCCTGCGTCTGGCCTGATCGGATCCGTGCACTTTGCCCGCTTCACGCTGCGGCCGCGCGTTCTGCCGGCCCGCCCCGTCGCCGCCGAGGGGTCCCGGAGGGAGCTAAGCGGGATCCTTGGAGCGAAGCCCCCCTTCCAGCGAGCAAACGCGCCCCTGCGCAGCGAAGCGGACCGGCGGGGTGCGGCGCGAGTTCCGCAGCAAAGCGAGGACTGTTTGAGCGCCGCACCCCGCCGGTCCGCTTCGCCACCCCCAGGCGTCGGGTTATGCGAGCGGCTTCCAGATGCGCACGCGGCAGCACTTCACCGCCTCTTCCCCAAGCGGGGTGTGGTCGATGTTCGCGAACGTGACCACGGTGCCGCGCGATCCCGTGGACGCTAGGTACTCGCCGTAATCGTCGGCGCCGCTGTCGGGGTCCAAGGTGAAGTACTCGCCCGACTCAAGGTCCACGCCGCATACGGAGGTGGTGGACTTCACCATGAAGTACTTCCCGCACCAGGCGGGGGCGGCGGTGGGGGTGCGCCCGAAGCAGAACCAGGGCGCTGCGCTGTAGTTGCCGTCGGTCACTGCGGAGGAGGGGGTGTACGTGCCCAGGTTCGCAATGCCGTCACCGTAGTTGTAGATGGCGTCGAAGGCGAAGGAGAACCCGGTTTCGCCGTAACCGGCCTCGATCGGCTTCATGGAGGAGGGCAGCACCATGGTGTCCGTCACCGATCCCGACTCAGCGTCTATCCTGGTCAGCTGGTAATGAACGGACGCCGTGTCGGTGCGGGGGGTGACGATCACGGCGTCGTCGAGGGCATAGGGCGGCGTGGCCATGCGCCCGGTCGAGGAGCAGACGGTTTCCGCGCCGGTCGACCCCAGACGCACGCGCTTGAGGACCGAGTCCTCCGAAGCTCGGTTTCCTCCGGATTTCGGCAGCACCTGCCAAAACGCGTGGCCTCCCGCAGCCGCGATGGAGGGTGTTTCGTAGTCGGCGCCGCCCTCGTCGGCCAGGACGGGCGCCCCAATGCCCGTGCCCGCACCTTCGACGCGCGCGGTGTAGATGCGCCAGATGCCGTCCAGTATGTCGGCTTCGGTCCACACGAGGCCCTCCGACGTGGCGCGCACGTCGTATATCTCGAAGCCCTCGTCAAGACCCACGGCCCCCTCCAGCACGGTGGTGTATTGGCCCGACCCCAAGGACAGCAGCGCCACGTGCGTGAGCGGGCTGGCTCCTTCGGTGGGCAGCAGGCAGGCGGCCACGTTTTCGTCGCTTGCCCAGACAAGCGAGCCGTAGGGGAGCTCGCACGTGGCCGTCAGCCCCACGCGCGTGCCGGCGTCCTCGATGCGCGTCAGGGAATCGGACGCGGTCACGGCGCTGGTGGGAACCTGCAACACGTCAAGCTCGTCATTGGCGTTGCTCTGCATCTGCTGCACGACCACGGCGCCGCCGCCCCCGATGGCGGCCAACGCCCCCACGCCGAGCGCGCCGTACAGAAAGCGCCTGCGCGTGAGCAGCGCCTGCCCGTCGTCGGATGCGCCGGAGCGGTTTGCGCGCGTTTTCGCTCGGGAGGGGCGCGAAGGCTGCGCGGCGGTCGTGCGCCGATGCGCGCCGCCCGCCCGCACGTCGACGCCGCCCCCCAGGCCGGCCACGTTGCCGATGCTGGGGGCTCCTCCTCGCTCGCCGCTCGCGCCACCGCCTCCCAAGCCGGCCACGTTGCCCACGTGGCCGCCCCGCGCGCCCGTCTTTCCGCCGGCGTAGAGGGTCTTGCCGTTTGCGGCGGCCCGCCTGTTGGCGCGCCGTTTGGGCGCCGTGGAGGGTCGCGCGTGGTTGGCGTGTGTCGATCTTCGGGTCACCATGATGTTTATTGTGTCATTTCCCGCACAGGTTCAAGCGGGCTTCGGTCGAATTGCTACAATAAACGCAAACACAAACGTTGCGCTTCCATCTGGCCTGTTGACGCAACGGGCCGCGCGGCATCGGCGACCGACGAGCTTGAGGAGTGATCCATGAGCAACGAAACACGACGCATTCTGCTGGTTGAGGACGAGAAGGCCATCCGCGACGCGGTGACGGCCTACCTTGAACGCGAGAACTACTGGGTGACGGCGGTCGGAGACGGCCAAGAGGCCCTCGAGGAGTTCTCGAAGCACCATTTCGACCTGGTCATCTTAGACCTCATGCTGCCCCGGGTGCCCGGCGAGCGCGTTTGCCGCGCCATCCGCGACAACTCCGACGTGCCCATCATCATGCTCACCGCGAAGGGCGAGGTGGAAGACCGCATCATCGGCTTGGAGCTGGGCGCCGACGACTACCTGGTGAAGCCGTTCAGCCCCCGCGAGCTGGTGGCCCGCTCCCGCGCGCTTTTGCGCCGCGTCCATGCCGACAGCGAGCCGCAGCGCGAGGTGCTGGAGTTCGGCGAGCTCACCATCGACGTGTCGGGCCACAAGGTGCTCGTCAACGGCGAGGAGATCGACCTCACGGCAAGCGAGTTCAAGCTGCTCACCACGCTGTCGCGCTACCCGGGTCGCGTGTACTCGCGCATGGAGCTGGTGGAGAAGGTGCTCGGCTACGACTTCGAAGGCTACGAGCGCACCATCGACTCCCACGTGAAGAACCTGCGCGCCAAGATCGGCGACAATCCGCGCAACCCGAAGTGGCTGCACACGGTGCACGGCGTGGGATATCGTTTCGAGGATCCCACGAAAGCCGCCCAGTAGTCCGGCGTCCGCGCAGGCACCGTGGCAGCATCCGACAACGACCGGGCTCCGGCCGGCGCAAACGCCTCGCCTGCGGGCGGGGTGGAGCGCATCATGGTGGAGCCCGGAACCGCCTCAAGCGGTCCCATCAGCATGCCGCTTGAGGCAAGCGACCCCGAGCCGCGCAAGCGCTCGTTTCTGAAGTGGGGAAACCTCACCTACACCACGCGCGTCACCATGGCGTTCGCGTTCATCGCGGCCATGACGGCGCTCGTGGCCATTGGCGTGCTGTCATTTGTGTGGGAGCAGCACTTTCAGTCCTACACCCAGGAGAACATGAAGCGGCTGGCCCAGTCCACGGCCAACAACATCGCCGAGGTGTATCAAAACACCGGAACGCTTGACGACCAGGAAGTGCGCAACCTGGCAAGCTATTCGGCCCGGCTGACGAAGGGCGCGGGCGTGCGCGTGGTGGACAACCTGAACGACCAGGTGATATTCGACTCCACCGCAGTGAGCATCGACGGCAGCGGCGAGGTGTCCGGCCCGGACGGGTCGGGTCCGAAGAAAACGCTCGCCCCGCCGGAATCGTCCATGGCGTATTCGCTCATCGTGTCCGACGGCGTGGCGGTGGGATCCGTGCAGGTGTGGGTGCTGGGGTCGGAGGCGCTGCTCACCTCGGTTGACGAGCAGTTCCGCGACAACTCGTACCAGGCCATGGTGTTCGCCACGGTGCTGGCCATCGTGCTGGCGTCGTGCATAGGCTTTTTGTTCGCGCGCGCTTTGGTGAGCCCCATCAACCGCATGACCAGCACGGCCAAGGCCATCAAGGAAGGCAATCTGTCGGCGCGCACCAAGCTGCACGGCGAGGACGAGATAGCCCGCCTGGGGGAGACGTTCGACCAGATGGCCGACTCCATCGAGCGCGACCGCGAGCTGGAGCGCCGTTTGACCACCGACGTGGCGCACGAGCTGCGCACGCCGCTCATGGCCATCCAGTCCACGGTGGAGGCCATGGTGGACGGCGTGTTCGAGGCCGACGAGGAGCGCCTGGAAACGGTGAATTCCGAAGTCCAGCGCTTGAGCCGCCTGGTGGACGCCATCTTGAAGCTCTCGCGCTTGGAGAACCGCTCCACGCCCATGAAGGAGGAGATCGTGGACGTGGGCGAGCTTATCGCCAGCATCGTTGCCACGCACGAGGCGTTCGTGGCCGACTCGGGCCTGACGCTTTCCTACGAACGCGAGCGCGATGTGCGGGTGCTCGGCGACGCCGACATGATCCGCCAGGCGGCCGCCAACCTGGTGTCCAACGCGGTGCGCTACACGCCGGAGGGCGGGCGCATCTTCGTTCGGGTGAAGAAGGGCGACCTCATGGCGTCCATCGAGGTGGAGGACACGGGCATCGGCCTTTCGCCCGACGAGGCGAAGATGGTGTTCTCGCGGTTTTGGCGCGCCGATGCCGGACGCACGCGCGAAAGCGGCGGTTTGGGCGTGGGGCTTGCCGTGGTGAAGGAGATCGTCGATCGGCACAACGGCTGGGTGCAGGTGGAAGGCGCCAAGGGCAAAGGGGCGTGCTTCACCATCCATATCCCCCTGTACAACGACGAGGGGCAGCAAAAGGGGCCGAAAGCGCAAAAATCACGTGGAAAGTCCCGCAAAGACCAGAAATAACCCGCGAAATAGACGATAATGCGTACCGTGGGGGCGGCTGCGCAGAGGCGCGCCGCAACGCCGAAGCGCGTCCTTCCGACCGCTTCGCTCGGAAGTGCCGGCGCGCAGCCGCCTCGATCTGCGCGCTGCCGTTGAAAGAGCTACGAAAGGACCGTCATGACGGGGATCGACATCAAGCCCGACGCGCAAGGCAAAGTGCGCGACCTGTACGACCTGGGGGACAAGCTGCTGCTGGTGGCGACGGACCGCATTTCGGCGTTCGACTACGTTCTTGAAGACGAGATTCCGAACAAGGGCGCGGTGCTCACGCAGCTGTCGTGCTTTTGGTTCGAGCTGTTGGACGGCGTGGTTGAGAACCACCTGATCAGCGCCGACGTGGCTGACCTGCCCGATCAGTTCAAGCCCTACGCGGACTACCTGCGCGGCCGCTTCATGCTGGTGAAGAAGGCCGACATGTTCCCCGCCGAGTGCATCGTGCGCGGATACCTGGCCGGCAGCGGCCTCAAAGAGTACCAGAAGCAGGGCACCGTGTGCGGCATCAAGCTGCCCGAGGGTCTGGTGAACTCCTCGAAGCTGCCCGAGCCCATCTTCACGCCGTCCACGAAGGCCGAGATCGGCGACCACGACGAGAACATCAGCTACGAGCGTTTGGTGGAGATCATCGGCGAGGACGACGCGTCGCAGCTGCGCGACCTTGCGATCAAGGTGTACACCGTGGCGCGCGACCATGCATCCGAGCGCGGCGTGATCATCGCCGATACGAAGTTCGAGTTCGGGCGCTTGGGCGGCAAGATCATTCTGGCCGACGAAGTGCTCACGCCCGACTCCTCGCGTTTTTGGCCGGGCGACGAGTACGAGGCGGGCAAGGACCAGCCCAGCTTCGACAAGCAGTACGTGCGCGATTGGCTTTCCGCCAATTGGGACCGTCAGGGCAATCCGCCGCGCCTGCCGCAGGATGTCATCGAGCGCACGAGCCAAAAGTACATCCAGGCTTACGAGCTCATAACCGGACGGACTTTCGTTCCGTTTGCCTGACGGCAGCCGCAGCGCCTTGCTGCCGCGAGGCGTCAAGGCGCCCGCCTTGCCGCTTTAAGCCCTGCTCCGCAGCCCAAAAGGCCGCTTCAAGGGTTTGAGCGGCAATCCGGCACCTTGACGCTTTTCGCCGGCGGGCCCGGGGGTTTGCGAGCTTGCTTTCAGCCTGCGGATTCGCCCTTCGGCTTGCGAGTTTTTGAGTATTGGACCTACGAGTTTTCTGGAGAGAGCAACATGTCCCAGCGCAATCCCCTGAACGATCGCTACCAAACCGACGAGCATCGCGGGCAGACGCGCAAAAGTGCCGCGTCGGTCAAGCCCAAAACGAAAGCCGCCTCGTCGGTGCGCGTGCAGCCCACGGAAAAGACCAAGCAGCAGAAGAAGGCCGAGCAGAAGGCCGCCCGCGCCAAGCAGATGGAGCTTGACCGCCGCTACTACAATCCGCCGACCCCCGAGTACAAGCGTCTGCGCAAGGTCTGGTGGGGCCTGCTCATCGCCGCCATCGTGATGACGGTGCTCTCCTTCGCGGGCCGCTCCTTCTTGCCGGAGACGGTCACGTACGTCACGCTCGGCCTGGCGTACGCGTGCATCATCGGCGCGCTCTACGTGGACTTTTCGAAGATCCGCAAGGTGCGTCGGGCCTATCAGGAGGAAATGTCCAAAAAGAAGTCCAAAGAGCAGCGCGCCCTGGAAAAGCAGAGGAGGGCTGCCGAGCGCGAGGCCGACCAGAGAACGGCCGAGGATCTTGAGAAGACGAAAGAGGAGCTGAAGAAACGGCGCTTGTTCGGCAGCGGTTTCAGTTTGAAGAGGGCCGAGAAGGCGAAGGCCGAAGAGCAGGCCGACAAGGCGGGCAAGGCTGACGGGGCCGATGGGGGCAACGCGGTGCTCGAGCGTGCCAAGGCCAGCGCGAAGAAGGCGTCTGGAAAGGCCGAGGGGCAGGATTCGACCAAGTAAAGGGGGAGGCATGGTTTCCCGCGTCTATGTTGAGAAAAAACCGAGCTTCGACGTGGAGGCGCAACAGCTTCGCGCCGAATTGCGCGCCGTTGTCGCGGAGGGGCTCTCGCCGCTTGCCACGCTGCGTGTCATCAACGTCTACGATGTGGAGGGCATCGATGACGACTTGTTCGAGCGCTGCATACCCACTGTGTTCTCTGAGCCCCAGGTTGACACGGCGAGCCGCACGTTTCCCGTGGAGGGCGTGCTCATGGGTTCTGCCGGCAGCGGCTGCGGCGTGGTGGCTCTGCCCAAGAATGTGGCTGTGTTCGCCGTGGAGGCGTTGCCCGGCCAGTTTGACCAGCGCGCCGATTCCGCCGCCGAGTGCGTGCAGCTTATTTCCCAGGGCGATCGCCCCACGGTGCGCTGCATGAAGGTGTACGTGTTCGAGGGCGCGGTGTCGGACGAGGCGCTTGCAGCCATCAAACACTATGTGATCAACCCGGTGGAATCGCGCGAGGCCTCGCTTGCTTTGCGCGACACGTTGCAGATGGAACAACCCGAACCCGCCGATGTGGAGGTGCTCGAGGGCTTCCTGCAGCTGGACGAAGCGGGGCTGGCGGCGTTTCTGGACGCGCGCGGGTTGGCCATGGACCTGGCCGACATCGTGTTTTGCCAGCGCTACTTCGCCGAGGAAGGGCGCAACCCCACCATCACCGAGATCAAGATGATCGACACCTACTGGTCCGACCACTGCCGTCACACCACGTTTGGCACGCAGCTCGTTGACGTGCAGATAGACGACGCCGCCGTGCGCGCCGCCTACGAGCGCTACCTGGACATGCGCCATGAGCTGGGCCGCGACGAGAAGCCGGTGTGCCTCATGGACATGGGCACCATCGGCGCGCGCTGGTTGAAAGCCAAGGGCGTCATGACGGGCGTGGACGAGTCCGAGGAGGTCAACGCCTGCACGGTGAAGTGCACGGTGGACGTTGACGGCGAGAACCAGGACTGGCTCTACCTGTTCAAGAACGAGACGCACAACCACCCCACCGAGATAGAGCCCTTCGGCGGCGCGGCCACCTGCGTGGGCGGCGCCATCCGCGACCCTTTGAGCGGGCGCAGCTACGTGTACCAGGCCATGCGCGTGACGGGCGCGGCCGACCCCACGGTGCCGGTGAGCCAGACCATTCCCGGCAAGCTGCCGCAGCGCAAGCTGGTGACCACGGCGGCTGCGGGCTACTCGTCCTACGGCAACCAGATTGGCCTGGCAACGGGCCAGGTGAACGAGCTGTACCACCCCGGCTACGCGGCCAAGCGCATGGAGATTGGCGCGGTGGTGGGCGCCACGCCGGCCAGCCACGTGCGGCGCGAGACGCCGGCCCCGGGCGATGTGATCGTGCTGCTGGGCGGGCGCACGGGCCGCGACGGCATCGGCGGGGCCACGGGTTCTTCCAAGGCGCACACCGCCGGCTCGCTTGAAAGCTGCGGCGCGGAGGTGCAAAAGGGCAACGCGCCGGTGGAGCGCAAGATCCAGCGCCTGTTCCGTCGCGGCGAGGCGTGCCGTCTCATCAAGCGCTGCAACGACTTCGGCGCCGGCGGCGTGTCGGTGGCCGTGGGCGAGCTGGCCGACGGCCTGCTCATCAACCTGGACCGCGTGCCCAAGAAATACGACGGTCTGGACGGCACCGAGCTTGCCATCTCCGAGAGCCAGGAACGCATGGCCGTGGCGCTGGCGGCAGAGGACGTGGAGGAGTTCTTGGCGCTGGCACGCGAGGAGAACCTTGAGGCCACGCCCATCGCCGAGGTCACCGAGGAGGCGCGCGTGCGCATGACGTGGCGCGGGCAGACCATCGTGGACGTGAGCCGGGAGTTCCTTGCCAGCAACGGCGCGCCGAAAAGCCAGCATGTGCGGGTGCCCGAGCAGGGGGTGCGCGAGCTTGCGTGGAAGAACCCCCTGGCCAAGGCTGTGTTGGGCAAGGTTCTGGACGCCGCCGACGCCCGCGTGTCCACGCTGCCCGACGTTCCCGGCTGCGGCGACGACACGGTGGAGGCGGGACTGCGCACGCTGCTGACCGACCTCAACGTCTGCTGCAACAAGGGCTTGGCGGAGCGCTTCGATTCCACCATCGGCGCGGGCACGGTGCTCATGCCTTTCGGCGGCGCCTACCAGCTCACGCCCGCCCAGGCCATGGCGGCGAAATTCCCCACGGATGGCGAAACCACCACGTGCAGCGGCATGGCCTGGGGCTTCAACCCTTACCTCATGGAGGCCGACCAGTTCTGCGGTGCGTACGCCGCGGTGGTTGAGAGCGTGGCGAAGCTTATCGCCTCGGGGTTCGCGCGTGCGGACATGTACCTGACGTTCCAGGAATACTTCGAGAAGCTGCGCGACGATCCCGAGCGTTGGGGCAAGCCCGTGGCGGCGGTGCTCGGCGCGCTCATGGCCCAGGTGGATTTGGGCGTGGGGGCCATCGGCGGCAAGGATTCCATGAGCGGGTCGTTCGAGGATTTGGACGTGCCGCCCACGCTTGTGAGCTTCGCCACGGCGGTGGGATCGGTCGAGCACGTGACGTCTCCCGAGTTCAAGGGCGCGGGGCATCGCGTGCTGCTGGTGGGGCCCGATTTCGATTCGTCTGACCGGCTGCCCGACGTGCCAAGCCTGCTTGAGGCGTTCGACCTGGTGGAGCGCCTGATTCGCGAAGGCGCGGCGCTTTCTGCATCCGCATTGGGCTTTGGCGGTTTGGCTGAGAGCGTCTTCAAGGCGTGCGTGGGCAACCGCGTGGGCATCGCGCTTGACGGAGACGTGTTCGATCACGACGGGCCGGATCTGTTCGAGCACCTGTACGGCAGTTTCCTGGTGGAGCTGGCCGACGGCGCGGAGGTGCCCCGGCCGACGGGCGCCGATGTGTGGGAGATCGGCGCGACGACCGAGGCGTACCAGCTTTCCATCTGGGACGAGACGGTGGACCTCGCGGATGTGCAAGAGGCGTGGGAGCATGCGCTGGAGGACGTGTTCCCGTACCGGACCCCTGCCGAGGAGCGCGAGCGCGCAAAGGCCGTTGAGGCCGTGTCCTTCACGGCGGCGGCTCCGCTTGTGCGCAGCGGCGGTCCCCTTGCGCGGCCGCGCGTGGTCATCCCGGTGTTTCCCGGCAACAACTGCGAATACGACAGCGCGCGTGCGTTTGAGCAGGCGGGGGCTGTGGTGGAGACGTTCGTGGTGAACAACCTCACGCCCGATGCGGTGGCCGAGAGCACCGCCGAGCTGGCGCGCCTCATCAAGGGCAGTCAGATCGTCATGATTCCCGGCGGCTTCTCCGGAGGCGACGAGCCCGACGGCTCGGCGAAGTTCATCACGGCGTTCTTCCGCGCCCCGCAGGTGACCGAAGCCGTGCGCGACCTGCTGCAGAACCGCGACGGGCTGATGCTGGGCATCTGCAACGGCTTCCAGGCGCTTGTGAAACTGGGCCTGGTGCCCTACGGCGACATTCGCCCCATGGACGAGGGCTGCCCCACGCTCACGTTCAACGGCATTGGCCGGCACCAGAGCCGTCTGGTGCGCACGCGCGTGGCATCCAGCCTTTCGCCATGGCTTTCCCGCTGCCAGGTTGGAGACATTCACACGGTGCCCATCAGCCATGGCGAGGGTCGTTTCGTGGCCTCGCCGGAGCTGTTGTCGCAGCTTGCGGCGAACGGCCAGGTGGCTGCGCAGTACGTGGATGCGGCGGGCGCGCCGTCGATGGACCTTTCCGTGAACCCTAACGGCAGCGTGCTGGCTATCGAGGCCATCACCAGTCCCGACGGCCGCGTGCTCGGCAAGATGGGCCACAGCGAGCGGCGGGGTTGCGGGCTGTACAAGAACGTCCCCGGCAATACGTTCCAGCCCCTGTTCGAGGGCGGCGTGAGCTACTTCGCCGACTAGGCTGACAGCGGCGCGCGACGCTCGCGAGGGTGCTGCGCGCCGCTGCTCGAGGCGGCGGGGCGGATGCGCGCTTGCGTGCGTCCCGGCGCTTTTGCCTGCATGAGGCTGTGACGCTTCGAGGGCCACGAAGGGCGGGGCATCTCGCCGAGGAGCATCTTGGGGGAAGGGGGCGTTCGGGCGCAGCGGGCGAGAGCGGTGCGCTGCTAAGCGGCGTGGTCAAGCGAGCCGTTCGGGTAAAATCTTGTAATGCCCTAGGAAATATATTGTTTAGGTAGGACCCTGTTGTCGAGACACCCTTTCAGCTGGTATCATGACCGAATTACAAGAATAGACGAGCTGTGCGGTTGGGCGATGGCGAGGTGCCCGATGCCACAACAGACGCCATGAGGAGATTGCATCATGACGGTTTTCGGAGGTTTTGTCCGTGCCGCTCGTTTGGCGGCCGCCGCAGCGCTTGCAGTCGTTCTCGGGACAGCGGCAACGCTCTCCGGCATAGGGGCATCCACTGCATTTGCCGATGACTCACCGGGGGGGGGTTCGTCCGGTAAAAGCGCCACCACGCGTGCAAACGTGGTGATATTCGTTCGGTTCTCGGATCAAACCGACGACTATTTCAACGCGATCTATCAAGGGCAGGAGACTGCCTACAACGGCAAAACCAACGGCGCGCGTTTCGTGGGCTATTACGACGATGCGAACAATGGGCGGTCGTTCTCCCGCTACATGGCCGCCATCTCGGGCGGCGGGCACGCGGTGAAGAACATCTTCCCTCAGTACAATGAGGCAACTGGCGCGGTGGATGTCCTCACTTTGTCGAAAGTGACCTACGGCGAGGCGAAGACGGAGGACAAGGACACCACCGTCGTGAAAGAAGTGATAGAGAAGATAGATCTGACCCCCTACGAAAGCGAACTTGACCAGGACAACGACGGGCGTATCGACAACGTCACCATCATCATGCAGGCAGACGAGGACGTGAAGGGATCGGGTGGTTTTGAGCCGACGCTTCGTTCTCATAAGCTGTCGCTTCTTGACACGTATACGTGGACCGACACCTCGAAATCGACCAATACGTTCAATATGCTGAATTCGAATGTGTTGAGCGGCAAGCGAGCCGGGTTGATTGCGCATGAATATCTGCATTCTTTAGGGTATCCCGATCTGTATTTGCCTGATGACAACAATGGCGATCCTCCGGTGGGCAACTGGGATATGATGGCCGCCGACGCTCGTTTCATGAACCTGCCGCTTGCCTATCTGCGCCAGCATTTCTCTGGCTGGGCGAGCGTACCGGAAGTTGAGGATGTCGGTGCGAACAAGACGACGAACAACGATGGTTCCACCACCTACGAAATCTCCTTGACGGCGTTTTCCGGTGCGAATCCAAATAATGCCGTCATGGTGACCTCGCCGGTGAATCCCTATGAGAAATTTGTCATTGAGCTGCGTGAGCGAACTGACGGATATTATTCCGACGACTCTTTGGATGGCGGCATCCCGGTGAAGTCCGGCGTGATTGTTTATCGCGTGAACACGACGGTGGAGGGTTTGTCGAACTACTACGGCAGTATTGGCGTGACGGTGTTCACCGCGACCGGAGCAAAAGACGACAACCGTTCGGATGCTGCTCTTGGAGGCACTACGATCAACAACGGCGTCACTACCGTGCATCCTACGGCGCTTGGCACTGGCGTGGGCAACAATATCCCCATCACATTTGCCGACGGCATGGATTCCGGCATCAAAGTGACGGACGTCCAGGCCTCGGGCAACGGCGCTGCCACGCTCAAGGTGACGATACCGGATTGGAGCGCCTTCGACCTTTGGGCCAATTCGCAAGGGATCGAAGCGAATGCCTCAATGGTTCGGCTGTTTGATCTGGATGGCCAGATTGTGGCGGCAACGGCGGGCAAGGCGCTTCCGCAGGCCGTTGATTTCTGGACGTATGAAAAGGGGAGTTGGCAACCTGCCGGAACCGCCCTCGGCACCCTGACGGATAGAAGCTCCCTCTCGTTTGGTTCGCTTGATCTGGCAAAAGCGAACGGAATCGTATACGCGGCTTACGCGAACGGCGACGGGAAGGCGGTGGTGAGCGCCTATGCAGGTGGGTCGTGGACTTCGCCGGTGGTCGTCGATACCGCCAACAACAACCAAGTCAGCTTGGGAATGGTGAACGACGTGCCGTATATAGCCTATCATGACGGCGCGTCTGTTAAAGCGGCGGAGGTTTTGCATGGGGGCGGGGCTCTTTCTGTCACCAATAAACGCACTGTTGCAACAGGCGCGTATAGCTTGCCTGCGGTCCTGTCGTTGGGCGGCGAGCTTGTGGTGGGCTATCGTGACAACTCCAACGCCATGTTGTTTTTCGCCAAAGCGAGCGGAGATTCCTTTGCTCAGCTGGGCAGTCCCGGAGCAGCGTCATCGTGCGACGCTATCACCTACAATGACGAATTGTATTTTGCCGCCGCGTCCACCCAAGGCTTGACGGTGAGCAAATACGATGCCGAGAGCGGCACATGGAGAGAGTACGCTTCCAATTCGGAGGACAGCTTCGCGCCCGCCCTGGCCGTTTCGCAGGGCAACTTGTATGTGGTCACTGGGCCTGCCACGCAGGCGCTGAAGGGCGTGTATGCCTATGAAGTGATGGAGGGCAAGCTTGTGCTGGAAGGCCTTCCTGTCAGCAAGGCCGAGCGGGGCAACACCTTTTCCTTGGTTTCCACGGGCAGCACCTTGATCGTCGGTTACGTGGTGGATTCCACCACTGCCGTTGTCAAGGAGAAGGTCATCAGCAACGATCTGCTGTCGATTTCCGTCACGCCTCCCACCAAGACCGCCTATCTTGAAGGCGATCCGGTTTCGTATGACGGCCTTGAAGTGACGGCGAACTATCAGCGCACGACGCGCACGTTGAAGCCGAACGAGTACACGGTGACGGGCTTTGCCACCGACACGGTGGGCAACCATACGGCGACGGTCACCATGAACGGCACTACCGAGTCCAACACATTCGCCTACAAAGTGAGCAGTCGGGCATCGACGAAGAAGGATCCTCAGTACACCGCGCCGGCTGCGGCGACCATCGAGTACGGCCAGCCGGCTTCGGATGTCATGAACTTCACGTTCCATGATCCGGATACGGGAGGAATACTGCCCGGTGAAACGAAGCTGACCAATATCGACGAGAACCCCGACGCCGGCACGTACACAGCTGCCTGGGAGTTCGTTCCCGACGACGCGGCCGCGTACAGCACCGCCAGGGGTACGATGGAGGTCACGGTGACGCAACGCGAGCTTGTGCCGCATGTGGCGATTAATGCAAAAACCTATGACGGCGCAACAGCTGGTGAGGGCAGTGTCGTATCCCTAGCTGGCGCGGTGTACAATGATCAGCCGACGGCGACGGCGACATTTGAGTGGGATACCAAAAACGCAGACGAAACCAACGCTACGGCTCAGGTCACTTTGGATCCCGCATGGCAGAAGAACTACACGCTGCATCTCAACGGTGCCGTTGACATTGCCAATGCCGCGCCCATTGCACCTGCTCCGCTCTCGGTCGAGTGGTCGGGCGTCGAGGATCGTTACGCTGGCGACGGCAAGTCGGTGCGGGCGGAGATCAAGGACAAGGCGACTGCGGTGTTCGGCAGCGATGACGTCGGCCTGTCGCTGGTTATCGACGGGGATCCCGCAAGCGACGGCGGTTCTCCGGGAAAGCACACGGCAGCGGCGTCGTTGACAGGTGCCGATCAAGGCAACTACGAGCTTGATGGCTCCGCCATCCGGGACTACGAGGTTGCGAGCGGCGGTTCCCTTGTGAGCGTCACGAACGTGAAGAACGGATCGAAGCCGACGCGCGACTTCGTGTACGGCGACACCGTCACGGTTGAGGCGACCGTTGCCCCTGCGAACGCGCCGGCGACCCGCAGCGCGTTCGCCGATCCGAAGGACGGGGAGATGGCGCTGTACTGCAACGGCGTGCAGGTGTCCGATCCCGTGCCTGCGGCAGGCAGCACCTACACCATGAAATGCGACACGTCGAGCAAGCTTGTGCCGGCGAACGGTCCGGTGACGCTGGAGGCTCGTTTCGTGGGCGACGCCAACATGGCGGGCAACTCCGCTTTGGTGGAAATCTCCCTTGCCAAAAAGCCGCTGGACGTAGAGATTTCCGGCGCGTCGTTTGACAAGACCTACGATGGCACAACGGACGCCCCTGCCGGTGTCGAGCTGAAGGTTGCTGCCACGACTCCCGCCGTGGGGGCCGATGACCCGCAGGTGGAGGGGACGGTTTCCTACGACAGCCCCGATGCGGGCGCGCGCACGCTCTTCGCGAAGAACGTGGCGGTTGCGGGCGATGCGATGAGGGCTTGGTACACAGTTTCCGATCCCGTCCCGGTTTCGGGCGCTATCAAGAAGGCGGCGCCTCCCGTTGCGGCTCCGCGCGGCGAGCTTGCGGTGATAAACGGCCTGGCAGAAACCGTGTACGAATACAATTGCCAGTCTGATCTGGGCCAGCTTTCGCCGGGGCAGCGGTGGGGCGACCTCGCGTTCGACGTGATCGCGAACAACCTTCGGTCCCCGTACAAGGTGGACGCCAAGCCCGCGCACGTCGAGGGCGGCATTCTGCGCGTGCCCATCGCGGAGGTGCCGAAGGACCAGGCGGTCGAGGGAGGCGTCGGCAGCATCGAATTGAAGGTGACGTCGGGCAACTTCCAAGACTTCACGTTGACGGTGGACGTGCGGGCCGTGAACGCGAAAACGCCGAAGCTGGACGGCGCGGTGTCCGTGGTCGGCTCGCTGACGTACGGGCAACCCCTGGACGGCTTGACCCTCGAAGCCACCTTCGTTGACCCCGATACGAAAGCCGAGGTTGCCGGCACGCTGAGGTGGACGGCCGGTCAGGATCCGCTGCCTGCGGGGTCGCGGCAGGTCGCGTGGGAGTTCGTGCCCGAAAGCCCCGAGTACCTGCCGGTGTCCGGCACCGTGGCCGTCGAGGTTGCCAAGAAGCCCGTCGCGCTTGCGTGGAGCGGGTTGGACGGACGCGTCTACGGCGACGGAGGCTCGGTGGTCGCCGCCACGCAGGACTTCGTGACGGGCGATGCCGTGCAGGTGGCGCTTTCGTTCGACGGCGCGCCCGATGAGCCGACGAACGCCGGCACCTATGCGGTGACGGCGGCTTTGGAGGGCGCCGCTGCGGGGAACTACGCGCTGGCGGCTCCCGCGACCCGGACGCTGACCATTGCGCCGAAGCCGCTGACGCTTTCGGTGGCGGGCGCGGCATCCAAGGTCTACGACGGCACGACGGCGTTGCCGCAGGATGCGCAGATAACGCTGGCGCTGGTGGGCGTGTTGCCGCAGGACGCGCAAGGTGTGGGTTTCGCGTACGACGGCGGGGCGTTTGCGCGTGCCGACGCATGGACCGCCGAGGTGGTGATGAGCGGCGTTCGCCTGACGGGCGATCCCGGCGTGCTGGCGAATTACACGTTGCCAACCTCGGCCGCAGGTCAGGTTGCGGGCGGCATTGCGCCCGCAACCCCAACGCAGCAGGGTGCGGTGACCGCAGGCGCTGCTGCGGCCGGCTCCAAGTTGGAGGACGTGGCGCTGTCGGGCACGTTTTTGGGCATCGACGGCAAGCCGCTGACGGGTTTGCTGGTTTGGGACGATGGCGCCGTTGTGCTCGAAGCCGGCACGCGCGCCTGCGCGTGGACCTTCGTGCCCGACGATGCCAATTACGCGCCGGTGTCCGGCACGCTGGAGCTGACAGTGGCGCAGAAGGATCCTGAGCAGGCGCCGAACGGCGCGGACGGCGGTCAGCCCGAGGTCAAGGCGCTGCCCGTTCTAGCCGCTCTGGCGCCGACCGGCGATGACGGAGCATCGGCGGCGATGGCGCCCGTGTTCGCGGCCATCGCCGCGGCGGCGGCAGTCGCGATCGCCCGTCGCCGCAGCCGTTGCTGACTGACGACAGTTTGAGAATCGAAAGCGGGCGGGACGCCGAGCGCGTCCCGCCCGCTCTTCGTTTTCCGTGCGAAAGACCCGGCTTCTTGCGAGCCTTCGTCATTGCGGGACTTTGCCGAGCGCGATACGCACGGCGTTGCGGGCGGTTCGGCAACGGGGCAGGGGCTAGGCGCGCCCGCTTTCACGCTCGAACAGAGCGATGATCTCGGCGCGGTTGTGGGTGTCGCACTTGCGGTAGATGTTGCGCAGGTGGGTTTTCACGGTTGCCTCGGATATGAACAGGGCGTTCTCGATGTACTTGAGGCCGTGGCCCGTGAGCCAGAGCGCGGCCACCTCTCGTTCGCGCGGCGAGAGGTCGTGCGCGGCGGCGAACGCTCCCACAGGGTCGGCGTCCGCGCGGCCGAGGCCTGCGGGGTTGGCGCCGTTTGCGTTGGGGGCTGCGCCGAGGGGCGCCCCGGCCGCGTCCGCCGCGCCGGATGCCGTGCCGAGGAGCGTGCCCGTTGCGCCTGTTGCCGCTCCGGCGGCAACAGCGCTCGCAGGCCCTGCAGCGCCGCCTTGGGGCTTGGCGTCATCTTCGTCTTCCGCGAAGTCGATCTCCAGCACCACGCGCCCTTCGCTGAACGCGAACCCCACGGCCACCAGGATGAGCATGATGGCCACTGCGTAGAACGCCTCGATGCGAGGCGCGAACAAGGGCGCGAGCGTCTGCCCCAGCGTGTTGCCCGCGCATTCGGCAATCCAGCCCACGGCGAACACCAGATGGGGCTTGACCGGCGTCTTCTTGGCCCAAAGCGCCAGCACCATCCACGTGAGGACTTGGGCCACGATGTTGGCGTAGAACACGAGCGACGCGCTGATGCCCACGGACAGCATGAGCAGGAACACGCCCGCCGCGAACGCCGAGAGCAGCACCTTGTACAGCGCCGAAGGGTCGATGCGCCCATGCAAGAGCAGGGCGCTGGCTGAGAAGAACGCCGTCACGCCCAGCGGCACGAGCAGCGACACGGGGGAGACAACGGCGCTGAACAGCCCGAACTCGGGCGCGAGCGACCCTATGGAGCTGACGATGAAAAACGTGATGGCAAGCCCCACCAGCGTGCGCAACGGCACGGCGGCGGCCATGATGTCGAGAGGTCCCGGTGCGGCGGCCGGGGCCGGGCTGGGAAAGGGCGTGCTCGCCTGCTCGCGCCCGCGATCCGCCTTCGGCAGCACGGACAGCGACAAAAGCGGCAGCAACGTGGCCAGCACGCTGGCCACGTCCGAAGGGCACGCGAGGATGGCCCAGCAAAGCAGCGCCGCAGCCGACACGGCGCATCCCGCCAGCACGATGATGGCGCGCGGCTCGAGTTGCGCGTACGTGTCGAACCACGACATGATGAGGATGATGGCGAAGCACCCCGACAGCACCAGGCCGCCCACGCGCGCTCCGGCGAGCGCGGCCAGCGGCGGGTACGTGCACAGAAAGGTTCCTGCGGCCATGAGCAACGTCGCCGCTGCGACGAACGGCGTGCGTCCTTCGACGGAAGGGAACCGACGGGCGCCCAAGATGCCCGCAAGGCAGGCGACCAACCCCGGTAGCATGGACGCGGCCATGGCGTGGACGGCTCCCGGCGCGCCGAACGCAGGCGACAGCAGCAGCACGACCGCCCAGGCGCACATGCACGCGTAGCCTATCGCGTAGCGCCACTGGGCCGGCGCCACTCCTATGGTGCGAACGTCGATCACATCTACCTCCCGCGCCCATTATGGCATAAGAACTGCGGTTTCATCCCTTTTTCGGCCAAGAATCAACCCTGGCGGTTGATGCGCGGCGGCCCTTGATGGGCAAGGAGGGCGCGCGGCTGGGCCGGCGCCCGCGGCCCGGCGCAGCCGCGTTGGGACGAAATCAACCATGGGGGATGGTGTGCTCCTCGCTCGCATCCGGCATACTTCCCGACGTCAAGCGCGGTCTGGAGGGGCCGCCGTTTCACAGAGAGGACGCATCATGATGAAAAACGAGCAGGGAATGAGCCGCCGCAGCTTCCTGTCGGGAGCCGCTGCGATGGGCGCCGTGCTGGCGGGCGCGGGGCTGGCGGGCTGCGCGCCGAAGTCCGCGTCGGATGCCGCAGCGGAGAAGGAGGCCGGTTCCGCTGCGGGCGCGGCCGGCGCGAGCGGCGCTGCGTCGGGCGGCACGGTGGGCTTCGACGGCACGGGCGTTATGCCGTGGTTGGGCGAGGCGCCGGAGATCGCCGATGCGGATGTCGAGGAGGAGATCGATACCGACGTGGTTGTCGTGGGCTTGGGCTGCGCCGGCGTTCCGGCTGCCCGCGCCGCCGTGGAGGCGGGCGCGAAGGTGGTGTGCCTGGAAAGTTCCGCGAAGCTCAACAGCGCCGCCAGCGACATGGCCATCTTCGGCGGCCAGACGCAGGCCACGTGGGGCCGCGGCGACGGCTTCTTGGACAAGAAGATGGTGGTCAACATGCATATGGAGGAGTGCAGCCACCATGTGAGCCAAAGCGTCATCAGCCGCTACTACGACGAGTCCGGTGCCGCGCTGGACTGGTTCATCGCCGCGAGCAAAGACCTCTACATCGCGCCGGAAAGCTACGCCGAGATCCCCGAGGCAAACCAGGAGAACTATATGTTCCCCTACATGTACCCGGTGCCGGAGACCTACGACTACACCAAGGAGGACCTGCCCTGCTATCCCACCTCGGTGGGCTTCAGCAGCCTGGCCACCATCATGGCCGACAATTTGCAGGTGGCCGTGGACGGCGGCGCGGACGTGCGCTACAACACGAAGGGCGTGAAGCTCATCCAGGACGGCGACGGGGCCGTGACCGGCATCTACGCGCAGGCTGCCGGCTCTGACCAGTACATCAGGATCAACGCCAAGAGCGTGGTTCTGGCCACGGGCGACTACCTGGGCAACGAGGAGATGATGAAGTTTTACGCGCCCGAGTGCGTGGAGAACGGCATCCAGATCCTCAGCATCGACATGGACAACGAAGGCAACTACACCAACATCGGCGAGGGCCACATGATGGGCGCGTGGGCCGGCGCCGCCATCGAGCAGTGGCACGCGCCGATGATCCACCATATGGGCGGCGGCGCGGGGGCCGACGGTCGCGGCGTGATCGGCAACAACGGCTTTCTGTGGCTGAACCTGCGCGGCAAGCGCTTCATGAACGAGGATCTGCCTGGTCAGCAGCTGGAGAACCAGGTGGAGCTGCAGCCGCAGCGCAAGGCGTACCAGTTCTTCGATTCGTCCTGGCCCGAGCAGCTGCAGCACTTCCCGGCGGCCCATGGCGTGGCCTGCTTCTACCGCGAGGAGGAGCTGCCTTCCTACACCGCGTCCGGTCTGAGGATCAACGTGCGCACGGCCGCCGACATCGACGCCGCCGTGGAGGAGGGCCGCTGCCTGAAGGCCGACACGGTGGAAGAGCTTTTGGGTATGATCGACGGCATGGACGTTGAGGCGGCGAAGGCGTCCATCGAGCGCTACAACGAGCTGTGCGCCGCCGGTGAGGACACGGACTTCTTCAAGAGCTCTCAGCGTCTGTTCGGCCTGGTGAACGGACCGTTCTATGCCGCCGAGTGCGGGTGCGCCCTGACGCTTGGCAACCTGGGCGGCCTGGAGTCCGACGAGGAGTGCCGCGTGTACAGCACCGACCGCGAGGTCATTCCCGGTCTGTACGTGTGCGGTGCCACGCAGGGCGGGCGCTTCGCCGTGCAGTACCCCATCTCGCTCAAGGGGCTGTCCGCGGGCATGTGCATGGTGTACGGCAAGATCGCCGGCGAGAACGCCGCCGCCGGCGTGTAGCCGCAAAAAACGCATTGCGCGTCCTGCCGGGCATCCGCCCGTGCGGGGCGCGCACTTTTACGCTTTGGGCTTGGGGGAGAAGCGGCTGGCCACGCTGCGGGCGGTGTCTTGGGCCATGAGGTTCGCAAGCGGGGCCAGGGCGCGCAGCAATACATCGCGGCTTTCGGGATCGATGTTCTTGGCGGCTTCCACGAGCAGCGAAATGGTGCGAGGCCCGCCGCTGATCAGGTCGGAGGCGTCCAGGGCGTTCGATGCGCGGATGGCTTCGAAGGCGGCTTCCACGATCTGGCGCGTCTGGTTGCGGTCGAGGCCGGCGAGCCACTGCGACGACACGGCATGGGCGGACAACGCGGCCTCCGAGAGCCGGTCGGCGTACGCGAAGTCGTTTTCGGCGACCTCCCAGTTGAACGGGCTGTGCTGCTGCATGCCGCGACCGGTGCTGCGCACGACGTGCAGCGTGCAGTCGGCAGGGGTTTCCAGGAGCATGCCCACGACTGATTCCTGCGGCACGGTTTTGTGGACGCGCGGGGCGATGGTGGCGTATTCTTTGTCGCTGACGGCGCCGGCGCCAAATCCCGGTCCGTCGTGATCGTACACGCGCTCGATGCGCTCCCGCACGGCGGGCCTGGCGTGCAGTGCCGCGTACTGCGCCAGGTTGCCGCCTTTGGAGTGCCCGCCCACCATGAGGCGTTTCGGCAGGTGGGGTGCGACGGCTTCCAGGTAGCGGACGGCCAGCTCCTGAGCCGGCACGGGCATTCGGTACGCCATGTCGAAGTCTTCCCGCCAGCCGGTGAACGACTGGTCGGTGCCGCGGAACCCCACGTAGGCGAACTCCCTTTTGCGGGAGAACGTCATGGCGGCGAACTGGACGTGCTCGTCTTCGTCGAACATGCTTGCGCAGTGCTCGATGCTCAGATCCCGGAAGCGTGGGCTGGCCGCAAGCACCACCAGGGTTTCTTTGATGAGGTCTGGATCGAAGCCGGAGAACAGGGTGGAAAAGAGCTCGGCGCGCAGCGCGTCGGCGAACCGCACGGGGCGCGCGGGCGCCAAGCGGCTTTTGAGCGCTCGCCCGAAACCGGCGGGCCGTTGCCAGTTCGATCCCATGGGCGCGATCAGCTCCATGCGCACCATGCAGAACTGCGAGAGGATGACGGAATCCACTGGATTGAACGGCTTCTCGTCGAAGGAGGCGAACTCCGTGGCCAGGTAATCGAGGATGTTCATGCAGCGCGCTCCTTTCCCGCTCCCGCAGGACTTCGCTTCGCAAGCCCGTTATGCCGCCTGGGGTGGTTTGGGCTCCAAGAACCCATCATACCGCTTGAGGCGGCTGGCGTTGGGCGTGGGCAAAGCGCTTTCGGTTCGAAGGGTCCACGAGGTGGGAGGTTGGGCAGGGGGAGGGGGAAGTGTCATGGCGTCTCTGAGTCTCTGCGATGTCTCTGTGTTTCTACGAACGGTAAAGGATTCGAACTTTTTCTCGCGTATTTTACCGTTCCTCGCGGGTCCTGGCCCAGCGACGCTCTTTTTTGCCCCCAACGGTAATGGATTCACAAGTTTTCAAGAATATATTACCGTTGGTTGCGAAAAGGCGCGGAACTTAAGCAGCAACGGTAAAATATCGCTGAAAATTTTCGGATCCGTTACCGTTAGGGAGGGGGAGTGCCCTCAAGGGTGCCCTCAAGGGACCCCCGAAGAAGCCTCGGCGCAGGGGCGTCTTGAGCACATGGGCATCCGGGGGGCACATGGGCGCCCGGGGGCGCGTGGGACCTGGAGCGTCTGGAACGCATGGGCGTCCCGGGGGCGCGGGCGTACCGGCGCTCGGACGTGCGGGCGCCCCGGGGACGCGTGCGCGCTCGCGTGCGGGCATGCGGCGGCACATGGGCGCCCGGGGGTGCGCTCGATCTTGGGGGCGCGCTTGGGAACTCGGATCGTTCCCGCATGCGCCCCGAGATCGCCCGGGCGCGCCCGCGTTAGTTGGATGAGCCGTCTTGCTGCCCGCCGTTGCCGTTTTTCTGGTCGAACTCGTCTTGGGTCATGACGTCCACCACGTTCACGGTCATCTCGACCACGGTGAGGCCGGTCATGTCCTTGAGGTCGCTTGCGACGACGTCTTTGATCTTGTCGAAGATCTGCGGCGCGGATTTGCCGTATTCCAAGATGACGTCGAGGTCGACTTTGGCGTTGCGCTCGTCCACCACATCGGCGCTGACGCCTTTCGTCTTGTCGCTGCCTCCCAGGCCCTCCTGGATGGTGGACAGCAGGCTGCCCTTCATGTCTATGATGCCGTCGATCTTCTGGGTGGACTTCGAGGCGATCTTCTCCACGACGCTTTCGTCGATGATCAGCTTGTACACGGGCTCGGCGGCAACGTCGTCCGCGACGGCGGGATGGGCGGCCTTCTCTTCGGCGAAGGCGTTCGATGCGTTCATGGTGCTTTGGGTCATGATGGATCCTTTCTGTCTGGTTACTGGTTGAATCGGTCAAGGAGGCTTCTCGCCCAGGCGCGGACCGTGCGGTTACCGTCTCGATATGCGCCGATGGCGGCGCCGACGGTGGCGAACACGGCCAGCAGGACGGTCGGCCAAAAGCCGATGATGAGGATGAGGGCCGCCGCGACGAAACCGACGGTGCCGTACAAAACGGCATGGCCGTGATTCTCCACGGAGGACGAGATCGCGCGCCTGACGTTGGCGTACAGGCCGCAGGGGCGTTTGGCCTTTGAGGGGGTGCCGCTTTGCGCGTCGGCCGGCGCCGTTTCGGTTCGGGTTGCGCCGGAGGCGGCTGCGGGCGAGCCGTTTTTGCTTGCGGTCGTTGGGATCATGTCCGCCTCACCTGCCTGTCGCTTGGGCCGCAGCGGGTTGCGCGTGCTTCCGGAGCGCTGCGTCGTCGGCGCGTTTGGTCGCCTGCTGGGTGAAGGCGGGCGTCACCACGTCGGCGTCTCCAACGAAGGCGATGTGCACGGCGTCGACGGGATGGCCGGCGAACGCTCCCACCGTGGCGGCTATCTCGTCTTGGAGCTTCGCCCCCTCCTGCCCAAGCTCCGCATTGCGGCCCGGGTCGATTCTCGCGTAAATGGTCATGCGCGGGTCGCGTTTGCTTGCGATGGAGACCTTCACGCTCTCCGTCTTCATGCCGCGATGCCCTTCCACCACGTGACGGACCGTGGACTGGATGGCGTTTTGCGTGACGGTTATGCTGCCTCCGTCCCGTTCAAGCCTGAGATGGGATTTCTTTCCCGGCTTCGACAAAGCGTCGATGAGGATGATCAGCAGGCCCAGGGCCGTGATGCCCAGCAGCACCGCCTCGGCGACGTAAAACCAGGGCATGTCCGCAAGCCATGCGATGGCGGGGAGCAACGGCTCCCAGGCAAACCACAGAGCCGCAAGCACGCCCACGCCAAGCGTCGATGCAACGACGAAGACGATCATGCAGAATCGCTTGAATCCTCCCATAAGCGGCCTCCTTTCTTCGCCTCGCGTGCGCCGCTTCGGCGGACGCTGTCGGATAGGGTGGGACCACTCTAGGGGAAGCGCCCGGGATGCGGAACCACTTGTACGGAAGTGCGGCCTGACGTTTTCCGGCCCGTTGCCGAGGCCGTTCGCTGTGTGCGGCCGCTCGGTTGCGCGCAGCGAACGGCTAGCGCTGGCGTCGCCGGGCCTCCACCAGGTCGATGACCTCCTGCTTGCTGTGGACGCCCAGTTTGGCGTACACGTGGCGGATGTGCATCTTCACCGTGTTGCGCGACAGGACGAACGTCTCTTCCATAAACGGTAGGTCGCGTCCTTGGGCCAGCTGCTCAAGGACGTCCGTCTCGCGCGGCGTCAGGCCGTGCTCGTCGGCCACCGCTTTGCAAGGGCGCCCCCAGAAGCGCCAATCGTCTTGGAACTCTTCGGCCGAAGGCGCATCGCCCGGACCCTTCGCGGCTGAAGGGCCCGTTTCGACCGCGGCGCGCTCCGCGTCGGCGGGCGCGCCTTCCCGTGAGCGGATGCGATGCGGAAGGGGAAGGAGGGAGCCGTCCGAAAGGTACAGCAGCATTGCGATGTAGGCGAACGCGATGGCGAGCGACGCGGCGTCGTGCGCCTGCGGAAAGCCGGCGGTCGCCAAGGTCGCCGTTGTTGCGGCAAGGGCTCCCAGCAGGTGCCCCGCGACAACGGCGAGGCGGGCGGCTGCGGCGGTGCGCAAGCGGTTCTCGGACATCGCGACGACAAGGGCGGACGATGTCCAGAGGGCGATTTCAAGCAGCATGGTCCCCGCTTCGGCAAGCAGGGAGCCGGCTTCGGGCGAGAGGGCGGACAAAAGGGGCGCCAGCAAAAGCCCGGCGGTCGTGCAGGCGATTCCCGCCCGGAGGATCTCGCGCGTGTCGAGTGAGGGAAGCTTCCAGGTTGCAAGCGCGGCGGCTGCCATGACGGCGAGGGCCGCCGCCGTTTCGGGAAGCGCGCTGGAAGGCTCGCCCGCGCGCAAAAACCCCAGCATCAGGGCTGTCCCGACAAAGCCGAAGACGATTTTTCCGGCAAGGGGGCTTTTGGTCGGCTGCCTTTCAGGGTGCGGCGCGGATGCGGCCCCATGCGCGGACACGGCCCCGTGCACGGACGCGGTCCCGTGCGCGGAGGGGGCGTCTTTTCCCCGCTGGCGCAGTAGGGTCGTTGACATGAGAACCGCGCATCCGGCAAGGCAGGCGAAGCTTGCCGCCAGCGGCAGGGCCGCTCCCCAGATTGTCGCTTCCATGGCGCTTCGGGCGGCTGTCGCGCAAAGGGAGGCTCCTGCCATCGCCAGGGCGGCGGCGCGCGCCGCAGTGGCGCGCGGCAGCGTGGCGAACAGGGTTAGCAGGGGGATGCTCAGCACGGGGCAGACGAGTTTGGCAAGGGCCAGGGACGCGAAAACCAGCGCGCTACCGGCAAGCCACGGCGCGGACAGCAGGGCGAAAAGCCCCGTCGCGCACAGCGCAGCGCCCGGTTTGGCAAGCCACGCAATCTGCGCCGCGCTTCGGCCGGGCGCCGCTTCGGCGGGCGCATGGCGCTTTTCCAGGAGAACCACGGCTCCGAATGCCGCCAGGTAGGCGGCAAGGGATGCAAGGCGGATGGAAAGGATGCCTCCCGGAGGGTTCGCAAGGGAAAGAAGCGCGGCGTCTCCCGTCCAGATGCCGGAGAGCAGAAGGGCAAGGCAGGCTCCGGGCAGCAGGCCCGCATGCTTGGATCCGCGCGTCGGCTCGCCCATACCGTTCCTCCTATCTTGTAGTTGTTGCATTTGAAAGCCTTATATCGGATGCTTTTGGATGCAATGCAGATTCTGGCGGGCAGGGATGGCGA
>NZ_CBDTNW010000184.1:0-19175 GCF_965361815.1 Rubneribacter sp. | reverse complement strand
TGTCGGAGGGGTCGAGCACCACCAGAAGCGGCTGCATGACCTTGCCGACGTAGCGCCACGCCAAGTCCTCGAAATGGTACTCGGGGTTGCGGTCCACCTCGCGGCCTTCGCCGTAGCGCACCACCTGGTAGGTGTCCAGCTTCGCCGCGGTGCCCGTCAAGATCTCGGTGAACTCCACGCCGAAGCGCCGCGCGATATGGTAGATCGCCGAGATGGGCACGTCCTCGCCCGTTTCCTCCCAGCGCTCGTACGTATCAAGCGGCACCTCCAGCTCGGCCGCCATCTCCTCGCGCGTGACGTCGCACGCCTCACGCAGGCCCTTGATGCGCAGGCCGATCTCGGCCAGTTCAGCTACCATCGGTTTCCTTTCCAACTTCATAGGTCCATATCAGTCAGCGAGGGTTCCCGTGGCACCCGAGATCGCCCCGTTTCGCGGCCGAGCGTGCTTCGCACGTGCTGAACAAGCCAGGGGCTTGTTCAGTGCCACGCTATGCGCCCGAGCGGGCGCGCCCTGCGCAGCTTCGCTGCGGCAGGGCAAAGGGGCGAGATCGGGTGCCACGGGAAGCCGCAGCGTCGACCTGTTCCGCCGGACGACAGGCCGGCGGAACATTACGCCTCCATGCCCAGCCTCAGCGCCTGCTTGTTCATCTCCAACATGGCGGCCTTCCTCGCGGGCACGCACTTCTCCATGGCCTTCCACAGCGTCTCCTCCTCGCAGAAGGACGTCTCGGCGTACAGCTTGCCGGCCAGGATGATGTTGGCGAGCTTCTTGAAGCCGGCCTCCTCGGCCATGGCGGTGGCGGGAAGAGCACGCATGCGCACGCCCGGGATCTCCGGAACGCGCTGGACGAGCGTGGAGTCCACCACCGCCACGCCGCCTTCGACCACGCTGCCTTCGAACTTGTCGAGCGAGGGCTGGTTCATGGCCACAAGGGCGTTCGGAGAGGTCACAAGAGGACTGCCGATGGGATCGTCCGACAGGCACACGCTGCAGTTGGCCGTGCCGCCGCGCATCTCCGGCCCGTAGGAGGGCAGCCACGACACCTCGCGCCCCTCCAAAAGGCCCGCGTAAGCGATGAGCTTGCCGGCGAACAGCACGCCCTGCCCGCCGAAACCGGCGAGCACGATGTCGAGGTTGCGGCTCATCGCGCGCCTCCTTCCGTCGCAGGGGCAGGGTTGGCCATCGGGCAGGCGGCCGCCCGGGCCGCCGCAGCCTCGGCCGCGTTCGCGTAGCCTTCGGCCACCACGTCTTTGTACACGCCCAGCGGGTAGTACGGCAGCATGTTCTCGCGCATCCACACAAACGCCTCCTGCGGCGTCATGCCCCAGTTCGTGGGACAGGTGGACACCACTTCCACCAGCGAGTAGCCCACGCCGTCCACCTGGTTCTGAAACGCCTTCTTGATGGCCTTTTTGGCCTTGCGCACGTTCTTGGGGCAGTCCACCGTCACGCGCTCCAGGTACGCCACGCCGTCAAGCGAGCTGAGAAGCTCGCACACGCGGATGGGGTAGCCTGCGGCGGACACGTCGCGCCCGTAGGGCGAGGTCTGCGTCACCTGGTTCGGCAGGCTCGTGGGGGCCATCTGCCCGCCCGTCATGCCATAGATGGCGTTGTTGATGAAGATGACGGTGATGTGCTCGCCGCGCGTGGCCGCGTGGATGGTCTCGGCCATGCCGATGGAGGCCAGGTCGCCGTCGCCTTGGTAGGCGAACACGACGCCCTCCGGATGCACGCGCTTCACCGCCGTGGCCACCGCCGGCGCGCGGCCGTGCGCCGCCTCTATCATGTCGCATCCGAAGAAGTCGTACGCCATCACCGAGCAGCCCACGGGCGCCACGCCCACGGAGCGGCCCTCCACGTCCAGCTCGTCCAAGCACTCGGCCACCAGCCGGTTCACGATGCCGTGCGTGCAGCCGGGGCAGTAGTTCGTCACGACGGGCAGCAGCGCATGGGGGCGCTCGAACACGGTTTTCAGCTCCTTCTCTGCCATGGCCTACTCCCCTCCTTTCGCAAGGTCCTCGTTCATGGTCGCGAGTTTGCCCAGCACCTCGGCGGGCGTCGGGATGACGCCGCCGGTGCGGCCGTAGAAGTCGACGGGCCGCCGGCCCGCCACGGCCAGGCGCACGTCGTCGACCATCTGGCCCATGCTCATCTCCACGGACAGGTACGCCTTCGCGGAGGGCACGGTGGCCTCGATGGCGTCCACGGGGAACGGCCACAGCGTGACCGGTCTGACGAGGCCGGCCTTGATGCCCTGCTCGCGCGCGGCGACCACGGCCGAGCGGGCCACACGGGCGCTCGCGCCGAACGCCACCGCCACGATGTCGGCATCATCGGTCATGAACGTCTCCGCACGCTGCTCGTCGCGCTCGATCAGCTCGTAGCGCTCGTAGCGTTCGACGTTGAGCCGCTCGAGCGCGTCGGCGGTGAGGTAAAGCGAGTTCACCACGTTGTGTGCGCGCGCATGCCCGTGGCCGGAGGTGGCCCAGGGCTTTTCGGGGAGGTCGGCCGGATCGAGGGGATCCGGCAGCTCCACCGGCTCCATCATCTGGCCGAGCATGCCGTCGGCCAGGATCATGACGGGCGTGCGGTACTTGTCGGCCACGTCGAAGGCGCCGTAGGCGTAGTCGGCCATCTCCTGCACCGTGGAGGGCGCGTACACCACCACGTGGAAATCGCCGTGGCCGAGCGCGCGCGTCGCCTGCCAGTAGTCGGCCTGCGAAGGCTGGATGCCGCCGAGGCCCGGGCCGCCGCGCTGCACGTTGATGATGACGCCCGGAAGGTCGGCGCCGGCCATGTAGGAGATGCCCTCCCCCTTGAGCGAGATGCCCGGCGAGGACGACGACGTCATGACGCGCGCACCGGCGGCTGCGGCGCCGTACACCATGTTGATGGCAGCGACCTCGCTCTCAGCCTGCAGGTACGTGCCGCCCACCTTCGGCATGCGCTTTGACATGTAGGCCGCAAGCTCTGTCTGCGGCGTGATGGGATACCCGAAGAAAAAGCGGCAGCCCGCGCGCAGCGCGGCCTCCGCCAGGGCCTCGTTGCCCTTCATGAGAACTTTCTCCGCCATGCCCCCTACCTTTCCACCGTGATCGCGACGTCCGGGCACATCGTCGCGCAAGACGCGCAGCCGGTGCACGCGTCCTGGTCCACGCAGCGCGCCGGATGGTAGCCCTTCGCCGTGATCGTCTCTCGGTCAAGCTCGACGATGCCCACAGGGCACGCGTCGACGCACAGGCCGCACCCCTTGCAGAAGGAGTCGTCCACGCTGATTCTCGCCATTGCCTCGCCTCTCTCGTCTCAAACGGGCAGGGCGCCCCGCCTCCTCCGATGCGCGGCGCCCCTCTCGTCTATTCCCAAGGTGTCCTCACGTATACTCGCACAGGATAGGCCCCGCACCCGCCGTCGGTTTGCCGAAAGCGGTCGTTTTGCCGGCCGGCGAGCGCTTCGGCCAACGCGGTCGGCGCCGTGGTGAACACGAGCGGAAGGCCCGAAGCGCGCGCGACCTCCTCGGCGAAGGGGATCCCCCGCCTGATCGTCTCGAGGTCGGTGTCGCCTTTGAGGTGCGTGTTGTTGACGACGGCCGTCGCGCGCAAGCGGCTCGCGGCCTCCACTTCGCGCAGCACCTCCGCCGCGCCGGCCGGATCCTGCGTGAGGTTGCGGGAGCGGTTCACCACATAGAGCATCTCGTAGGGCCCTGCGGCCACCGCGTCCGCGAAGCGCCCGAGCGCCGTTGCGCCCGCGTCGTCGCCGCCCGCGTCCACAACCGCCACGCGCCCCGGCGCCGCCCGCGCCCACTCGATCGCGGCCGGAACCTCCGGCGACAGGCTCGGGCCGTCCAGGTTCGTGCCGGCGAACACCGGCGCCACCAGGCGCACGTCGCGCTCCTCCAGAAGCGCGCGGCTGTCGCTCGACCGGAAGTAGGGGTTCACCACGTCCAGGTCCACCAGCGCCACCGCGCTCCCGCGCTCCCGCGCGTCGAAGGCCAGGTTGAGCGACAGGTTGGTCTTCCCCACCCCGTAGTGCCCCACGACGACGACCACGGGGGCGGAAGGCTCCCAGCGCCCGCCGCCTGTCATACGAGGCCCTCGGGCGCCGCCTCGTCCGCCTCGCGGATGGCCGCGCGGCGGATCTTGCCGTTGACGGTTTTCGGCAGCGCGGCGGCGTACTCCACGATGCGGGGGTACTTGTACGGCGCGGTCTTACGCTTCACCCAGGTCTGCAGCTCGCGCGTGAGCGCGTCGGTGCCCGCGAAGCCCTCCGCCAGCACGACGGTGGCCTTCACGGCCTTGCCGCGCACCGGGTCGGGCACGCCCGTGACGGCGCACTCGCGCACCGCCTCGTGCTCCAGCAGCACGCTCTCTATCTCGAAGGGGCCTATGCGGTAGCCGCTCGACTTGATGACGTCGTCGTTGCGCCCCACGTACCAGAAGTAGCCGTCCTCGTCGCACCAGGCCGTGTCGCCGGTGTGGTACCAGCCGTCGTGCATGGCGGCGTGCGTCTTCTCAGGGTCGCGGTAGTACTCCAGCATGATGCCGGGCGCCTTCCGGCTGATGTCGATGCACACCTCCCCCGTCTCGCCCGTGTCGCAGCGCGAGCCGTCGGGGCGCTGGATCTCCACGTTGTAAAGCGGGATGGGCTTGCCCATGGATCCCGGGCGCGGCACCGATCCCGTGAGGTTGGCGATGGTGAGCGGCGTCTCGGTCTGCCCGAACCCTTCGTAAATGGTAAGCCCGGTGTGCTCCTTCCAAAAATCGAACAGATCGGGGTTGAGCGCCTCGCCCGCCGTGGTGGAGTACGCAAGCGACGAGAGGTCGTAGGCGTCCACGTCCTCGGCCATCATCATGCGGTACATGGTGGGCGGGCAGCACAGCGTGGTGATGCCGTACCTGCCGATGAGCGAGAGGATGTCGGCGGGGCGGAAGCGGTCGAAGTCGTAGGTGAACACGCACGCCTCCATGAGCCACTGGCCGTAGTACTTGCCCCACACTGCCTTGCCCCAGCCCGTGTCGGCGATGGTGAAGTGCAGGCCGTCAGGATCCACGTTGTGCCAGTGCTTGGCCGTGACCAGGTGCGCGATGGCGTACTCGGAGTCGTGCAGCACCATCTTGGGATTGCCCGACGTGCCGGAGGAGAAGTACATGAGCATGGGGTCGGCCGCCCGCGTCTCGCGGCGCGCGAAGTCCGCAGAGGCCGCGCGCACGCCCGTGTTGAAGTCGAGCCAGCCCTCGCGCTCGGCCGGTGCGGCGCACACGCCCTCCGGCCCGGACAGCGCCGGTCCCAAAGGCTCCCCGTCGTCGGGGAGCACGAGGTTGCCCTCGGCGTCCTCCGGCGTGAGGCCGCCGCCCGCGCCGTTCACGAGGATGCGCGTTTCCAGCGTGGGGCACGCGTCGGCCACGCGGTCCGTCACGTCGGCGATGGAGCCGAGCGAGGTGGCGATGATCGCCTTCACGGACGCGCCGTTCAGGCGGTACTCCAGATCGTGCTCCTTGAGCATGAACGTGGCGGGCACCATGACGGCGCCGAGCTTCGCGAGCGCCGTGGCTACGAACCAGAACTGGTAGTGGCGGCGCAGGATGACCATGACGTAGTCGCCACGCCCGATGCCGGCCTCGGCCAGGAAGTTCGCCGTCTTGTCCGACCACCTCTTCATGTCGGCGAACGTGAACACGTGCTCCTCGCCCTCGGGGTTGCACCACACCATGGCGCGGCGGTCGGGGTCGTTCTCGGCTATGTCGTCCACCACGTCGTAGCCGAAGTTGAAGGAGTCGGGACAGTTGACGGCGAAGTCGGTGAGCAGGCCGTTCTCGTCGTAGGCTTCGGTGACGAAACGCTCGTTGATATTTCTCATTGGATTGGTCTTCTTTCAAGGCACGCGGCGGCGTCGCGCCGCCAAACGGATAGGATCGTCTCGAAAACGGCGCTGCCGAAAGCGCGCATCCGCCGCAGCGAACGCGCCCGCAGACGGCAGCGCCTAGATAATCTCCCCGTTCGGCTTCATGACGACGGCCAAAAACACGCACGGCTCGCCGCCGGTGGCTATCATGCCGTGGCCGCGGCCCGAGTCGTACATGAGCAGATCGCCCGCCTCAAGCTCCTCCACGTGGTCCTCGTAGGCGAAGCGCATTCTGCCCGAGATGACGAAATCCAGCTCCTGGCCTTTGTGGTGGGACAGATGGATGGGCCGATCCTGCTCCTCCTCCAGGTAGGGTGCCGTGACCAAGAACGGCTCGGCCAGCTTGTTCTTGAAATGCGGGGCCTTGTGCAGGTACTCGAACCCGGCGCGCCGCTTGATGGAAAGCCCGTCGGCCGCCCGCGTGAGCGAGTAGCCGGAAAGGTGCGGGTCCTCGCCGGTGAGCAGCTCTATCACGTCAACGCCCAGACGCTGGGCGCACTTGTAGAGGAACGTGAACGACAGATCCTGCTCGCCGGACTCCTGCGCGGCGTACTCGGCCACCGACCGGCCCGTCGCGTCGGCCATCTCCTGCATGGTGATGTCGAGGTCCTCGCGCAGCGCGCGGATGCGCCCCGCCACTTCTTTGCTGTTCGGTTCCATGTACGCGGACCTCCTTTTCGATCTCTCTTTCGATCTTCTTTTTCGCAAACGCGTGCCATTGTAAACCCGAACGCGGCGAAACCGCCGCGTTCGGAGCGCCTTTTGTCGGATGGGCGGCGCGAGGGGCCGGCGGACGCGACCCGCCTAGGCCCCCTTGCCCTCCCTCACGAAGCGCACCGCGAAATGGGCGTCGGGGGACCCTTCGGAGAGCCGGGTGGACACGCAGGACCCGCCGGCGATGGGAGCCAGCCGGAAATCCGCCCCCTCCTCGCTCTCCAAAAACGCCTTCACCACGCCGTTGCACTCCACGTGGGTGACCGTGCACGTGGCGTAGGCCAACGTGCCGCCGGGACTCACGCGGCCGGCCAGCGCGCGCAGCAAAGAAAGCTGCAGCCGCGCCATCTCCACGATCTCCTCCAGCTTCAAGCGCCAGCGGATCTCCGGATGGCGGCGCAGCGTCCCCAGGCCCGAGCACGGCGCGTCCAAAAACACCAGGTCGAAGAGGCGTCCTTCCGTCAGCTCATCGGCATGCAGGGCGTCTCCCGTCAGCGCCTCGGACACGTGCGCGCCGCACTGCTCGGCGCGCTCCTCAAGGAGCTTCGTCTTGAACGCGCGGTTGTCAAGCGTCACGTACGTCTCTATCTGCGATCCCCACCGCCTTTGGGCCTCGCTCTGGAGAAGCACGGTCTTGGTTCCGCGCCCGGCTCCCGCCTCCAGCACCGACGAGGGCTTCTCGTCGGGCAGGACCGAGGCGGCCACCAGCTGCGACGCCGCATCGGACACCACGAGGCGCCCCTGCTTGAGCAGCCTGCCCACCTCCGGGATGAGCAGGGTGCGGGGATCCTCCACGCGCAGGCAGCCCTCCACCTCCAGGCCGTCTATCGCCACGTGCTCGACCGGCTCCTCCAAGCGGTCGAACACGCGGCGCACCAGCTCCTCGCGCGTCTTGAGCGCGTTGACGGAGACGTAGAGGGGCGCCGGCCGGTTGGACGCCTGCATGAGCCGAACCGCCTCCTGAGGGCCCAGGTCCTTCATGAGCAGCGCGGCCAGCCAGGTGGGAAACGCCTGCAGGCGCGCCAACGCCTCCAGATCCTGCGTGGGGTCGCCGAAGGGGAACGCGCTTCTTTGGCGGACGATGTTGCGCAGAATGTAGTTGGCCACGCCCGCCGCAGGCGGGGCCACGGCGCGCACCATCTCGACGCCCTGGTCGACGGCCGCATGGAACCGCTTGTCCAAGAACAGTATCTCGTAGGTGGACAGGCGAACCGCGTCGCGCACGAGCGGGCTGATGTCGTGCGGGTCGTCCAAAACGCGATCTATGACCTCGTCGAGCGTCCCTTCGGAGCTCACCGATCCCAGCACCAGGCGCGTGGCGAACGCGCGATCCTCGGGCGTGAGGCTCGAGCGGTCGATGGTGGAGTCTATCACGTCGCTGGCGAAGGCCTTGCGCTCCCGGACGATGCGCACCGCCTCGAGCGCCGCCAGGCGCGCCGGCGTCGCCTTCGAGCGGGCGAACTCGAAGCGCTCCGCCTTGCCGCCCGAGCGTCCCGAGTCGCCAAGGCGCCCTTTCGCCGGACGGCGATCGCCCGAGGAGCGCTCCTTGTCGAAGGGGCGCTCCTTGTCGGAGGGGCGCTTCTCGCCAAAGGGGCGCTTCTCGCGCTCGCCGAAGCGGCCGTCCCGGGCGTTGCCGGGGCGCTCCTTGCCGCCGCGGAAGCCCCTGCGGTCCTCAAAGCCTTGATTCCGCCGGTCGTCGCGGCGTCCGTCGAAGCCCTTGCGCTCCTCCGGGCCCCGCTCCCGCCGGTCGTCGCGACGGGGTCCGAAGCCCCGCTTGCCGTCGCGACGGTCGTCGAAGCGCTTCGCCCCATCGCGGCGCGAATCGAAGCCGCGCCCCTTGCCGCCGTCGCGGCGCTCCCCGTGACGCGGGCCGCGCTCTGCGCCGCCCTTGCCGTTTCGGCTGTCGCGCCTGTCGTCGCGGCGGCCGCCGAACTCGCGCCTGCTGCCCGCGGACGGCCCTCCCCCGCCGCGCGGGCGACCCTGCCGCGACCCTCCGCGATCGTACCCCTTGCCCTTGCCAGGCCCGCCGTGCTGCTCAGACATGCGCGCTCCTCCACGTCGATCCGTTCTGCTTCAATCCCTGCACTCCCGCGGCAAACGATTTGGCGTCCATGGCCTGCTTGCCGTCGGGCTTGACCGAGAGCGCCTCGAGCGCCCCCGCCGCCGTTCCCAAAAACAGCCGCTTCCCCGCGAAGCGCACCTCGCCGGACTCGATGCCCGAGGCCAGACCAAGCCCCGCGGCGTCTTCGACCGCGCGGGCCGCAAGCACCGTCACGGGACGCCCGGCCACAACGGCGCGCGAAGGATGGGCGTCGCCCGAGGCGCGCACCTTGCGCTCGCCGGCAAGCGCCCCCTCCGCCGGGTCGAGGTCCAGCTCGCCCCGCTCTATCTTGGCGGCGTAGGTGACCGCCCCCTCGTCCTGCTCCGTCCAGTCCGCCGCGCCGGCCTCCACGTGCGCGAGCGCCGTTAAAAGCGCCTGGGCGCCCAGCACGGCAAGCTCCTCGGTCAGCTCGGCCGCCCCCTTCGACTCCGTGCGGACGGTCCGGCGCACGCAGTACGCGCCCGTGTCCAAACCCTCCTCCATGCGCATGATGCACACGCCCGCCTCCTCGTCGCCCGCCAAGATGGCACGCTCGACAGGAGCCGCCCCGCGCCAGCGCGGGAGCAGGGAGGCATGGACGTTCAGGCAGCCCAAACGGGGGATGTCGAGCACGGCCTTGGGCAGGATGGCGCCGTACGCCGCCACGCACACGACGTCAGGGGCCAAGTCGGCCAACGCGCGCTGGACGGATTCGTCGCGCAGCGTGCGCGGCTCCATGACGGGAAGCCCGCGAGCGAGGGCCGCCTCTTTGACCGGCGACGGCTCGGGACGGCTGCCCCGCCCGCGCACCGCGTCGGGCCGCGTGAAAACGGCCGCCACCTCATGCTGCTCGGCCACGGCGTCAAGGATGGCGGCCGCAAACGCGGGCGTGCCCATGAACACGACGCGCATGGTCAGCGCACCCGCGGTTGAACCGACGTTTCCCCCGGCTTCGCGCCTGACGCCAGCGCGGCCTCGTAGTCGCGCAGGGCCTGGATGCGCGCCAAAGGATCGCAGCGCTCAAACATCTTGATGCCGTCGAGGTGGTCAAGCTCGTGCTGCAGGCAGCGGCCGAGCAAGCCGTCGCCCTCTATCTCCCACTCCTCCCCGTCGAGGTCGAAGTAGCGCACGCGCGCGATGGGCGGACGCGCGATGGGCACCGAGATGCCGGGGCACGACAGGCAGCCCTCCCCTTCGGTCACCGGATCGCCCTGCGTCTCCACGAGCACGGGGTTCACCAGCACGATGGGGTTTTGCTCGCCGTCTTCCTGGTCGCAGTCGATGACAACCAGGCGCTTGGCCACGCCCACCTGGGGCGCCGCCAAGCCGCAGCCGTCGTTTTTGTACATGGCCTTCGCCATCTGGCGGGCCAGCTTCTTGAGGTCCTTGTCGCCGAGGTCGCACGGTTCGCACACCGTGTTCAACATCGGATCGGGGGACCGGACTATGGTGATCATGCCCAACACGCCCTTCTGCTGAAATCAAACGACGCGCCGCAGGTCGCGACGCGGAAACATCCTGCCGGACATTGTCCGCAATCGCACCTGCCTTGTCCAGTCCCCACGGAAAGTTCCACAGAACGCGGCGCCGGCCGCGCGGCCGCGCGTCGCTTCGCGAGGCCGCATACCCGCGACCCCGCGCGCCCGGGACCCGCCGCTTGCGACCCTGCGCGCTTAAAGCCGCAGCTCCGCAAGCCCGACCACCGCGCATCGGCGCGCCAGAACGCGCGAGCGGCATGTCCGTCCGGCGCGAGGATGCGCGCCCTACGCGCCCTTCGGATCCTCCGGCGCGTCGTCGGCGACCACTTCCTTGAGCGAGGCCGCCAGGCCGGCCAGCCCTTGGATCTGCGAGGGGATGATGAGCTTGGTGGCCCGCCCGTTGGCGACGGATTTGAGCGCCTCGAACGCCTGCAGGGTGAGCACCGCCTCGTCGGCACCGGCCTCGCGCACCATGCGGATGCCGTCGGCCGTGGCCTGCTGCACGTTCAGGATGGCGGCCGCCTCGCCCTCCGCCTCGCGGATCTGCCTTTCCTTCTCCGCCTCGGCGGCAAGGATGACCTGCTGCTTCTCCGCCTCGGCGTTGAGGATTTGGGCCTGCTTGTTGCCCTCGGCAATGGTGATGGCCGCCTGCTTCTCGCCCTCGGCCAGAAGCACCGCCTCGCGCTTTTCCCGCTCGGCCTTCATCTGCTTTTCCATGGCCTGCTGGATGGCGGCCGGCGGCGTGATGTTTTTCACCTCCACGCGGTTGACCTTGATGCCCCAGGCGTCGGTGGCCTCGTCAAGTATGGCGCGCATCTGGGAGTTGATGGTGTCGCGCGAGGTGAGCGTGGTGTCCAGATCAAGCTCGCCGATGATGTTGCGCAGCGTGGTGGCCGAGAGGTTCTCGATGGCCACGATGGGGCTTTCCACCCCGTAGGTGTAGAGCTTGGGATCGAGGATCTTGAAGAACACCACCGTGTCGATGGACATGGTGACGTTGTCCTTGGTGATGACCGGCTGAGGCGGGAAGTCGAACACCTGCTCTTTGAGCGAGACGTAAGGACGCACCCGGTCGATGAAGGGCACTTTGACGTGCAGGCCGTTGTTCCAGGTGGTCAGATACGATCCGAGGCGCTCGACCACCGCGGCCTCCGCTTGCGGGACGATCTTGACGCTTGTGACGCTGAACAGCACCACAAGCACTACGAGCACGATGAGGAAGATCATTGTCTTCTCCTTTCGACGATGAGCGTGACGCTCTCCCGGCCGACCACCTCCACGTTCTCGCCGGCAGGGATGGGGGCGCCGTCTGCGGACCGAGCGGCCCAGGTCATGTGGTCGGGGGTTTCAACGCGGCCCGTCATGAGGGCGTTGTCCACCGGCTCGCGCACCACGGCGTGCGAGCCGACCACCGTGGGTTCGGCGCGCTTTCCGCGATCGCGGTACTTCACGAACACGGGACGCAGCAGGATCAGGCACAGAAGCGACACGGCGAGGAACACGGCCGTCTGGACGAACAAGTCCGCGCCAAGCTCGCCCGCAACGAAGGCGGCAAGCCCGCCAACGACGAACCACACGGTGATGAGGCCGAGCGACGCAACCTCGATCACGGCCATGACGGCTGCGACGACCAACCACGCAAGAGTGCTCACGGCTTCTCCTTTCTCCTGCGAAGAGTATAGCACAGGCATCGACGGCGAAAGCCCTCGAAATACGAGGGATCCGCTCAGCCGACCGTGCCGACCGCGTTGGCCTTGTCGTGGGCGGCGCGGCGGCGCACGAGGTCCTTCTGCATGGACGCCACCGTCTGGAAGAGCATGTCGTACTCGTCGGCGGGAAGGCGCGCGGGGTCGGCCAACTGCGCGCGCAGGGCGTCCACAGCGTCCTCGGCATCGCCGATGGAAAGCTCCTCCACCAGGAAGGCGGCCAGCCGGTCGTCGTCCGCGCCCTCCGCAGGCGGGCCGGCCGTCAGCAGGTTGGCCGCGGCGGGCAGCCGTCGGGCGGCCTCGGCGACGATGCGGGCGGGCTGGGCCGCGGGGTCGGCGGCAAGCGTGTCGAGCACGCTTTGGGCCACCTCGGCGCTCAAGCGGTCGTGCCACTGCGTCCGGGCGAGCGCGTCGGCGTGGGCAAGCGCCAGGTCGGGGCGGCGCGCGGCCAGGGCGAGCAGCTGGCGCTCGAAGCGGCGGCGGCTTCGCTCGGCGGGCGGAAGCGCCGAACGGGCGGGCGCCGAGACCGCAGGCGCGCCGGACGCGGGCTGCGCCGGGACCGGCGCCGGACGGTCCTCGGACGCCGGGCGCGGGGCCTTCAGGCCGGCCAGCGCGGCGAGCACGTCCTCCTCGCGCGCGCGGCAGCGGCTCGCAAGCTGCACGGCGTAGTCCTTCGCGAGCATCGAGCCTTTGATGGGCGCGAGCACGGACAGCGCGTCGGCCAGCGCGGCGGCGCGCCCCTCGGCGCGGGACAGGTCGTGCGCGGCCAGGCGCCGCTCGATGCCGTAGGCGAGCAGCGGCTGGGCGCGCTCGATAAGGCCCTGCAACTCATCGGCCCCGCGCTCGGCCACGAACTCGGCGGGATCCAGGTTGTCGGGCAGCGTGACGGCCGCCAGCTCGATGCGGCTCTTGCCGGCCTCGGGCGTCATGGACTCGTCGATGAACGCGAGCGCCCGGTCGGCGGCGCGCTGCCCGGCCGCATCCCCGTCGAAGAGGTACACGATGCGGTGGCGCGCATGGCGCGAGAGCAGCCGGATATGGCGCATGGTGAGCGCCGTCCCCAACGTGGCCACCGCGTTTCTCACCCCCGCCTCGTGCAGCGCGATGACGTCGGTGTAGCCCTCGCACACCACCGCCGTGCCCGTGGCGGCCATGGCCGCCTTCGCCTTGTCAAGCCCGTAGAGCACTTGCGATTTATGGAAGAGCGGCGTCTCCTGCGAGTTCAGGTACTTCGGCTCGCCTGCGCCCACCACGCGCCCGCCGAAGGCGATGCACTCCCCCTGCGGGTCGAGGATGGGAAACATCACGCGGTTGTAGAAACGGTCGCGCAACCTCCCCCCGTCGCCCGCGAGCGCCACGTTGGCCTGCACCATCTCCTCGGCAGCGAAGCCTTGGGAGGCCAGATGCCGCACGAGCTGCCCGCGCCCGGGCGCGAAACCAGGCGCCAGGCCCGGGGCACCTCGCCGCCGAACCCGCGGCCCGCCAGGTAGCTGCGCGCGGCCGCCGCGTCCGGACCCGGGTTGCGCATGAGCTGGACATGGTAGAACTCGGCCGTCTCGGCGCACACGGCCTTGAGGCGCGCCTTGCGGCCGGAGCCTGCGCCCCCGCGGCCTCCGTCGTCGGCTATCTCGATGTGGGCGCGCTCGGCAAGCCGCCGCACGGCCTCGGGAAACGACAGGTCCTCCGTCTTCATGACGAAGGCGAACACGTCCCCGCCCTCGCCGCATCCGAAGCAATGCCACAGCTGCAGCGCCGGGTCGATCTTGAACGAAGGCGTCTTCTCGTTGTGCAGCGGGCAGCAGCACCAAAAGTCGCGGCCGCGCTGCTTCACCGGCACGCGCTCGCCGATGACCGCCACGAGGTCGTTCGCCTCGCGCACCCTTTGGATGTCCTCTTCGCTGATGCCCGCCATGAAACCGCGCTACCTCCGCCCGTCGTGTCCGCAGACAGTATAGCGCATGGGAAGGCGCCGCACGGGGCGGCATCGGTTTGCCGACCGAACGTTTACGGAACGCCTCCGAAGAGCCGCGCCCGCCGCTGCGGCTGCTAACGTGGGGCGATGCTCGAACCCGCGCCGCAGCGGGTTTCCAGGTAACGAACACGGAGGTCTTTCCATGCCCGACATGCCAGCCGGCGTCACGTTTCTGACGGATCCCGCACCCGCGCTCCTCGCGAGGGAGAAACCCCCGTGCGCATCCATCTACCTGCCCACGGGCGGTCCGCGCGAGGAAAGGCGGGACCGCGCCTTGTTCGAAGCCCTCGCAAACGAAGCGCGCGAGAAGATTGAGCGGCAAAGCGAGCGCAGGGAGCGCGGCAGGCTCGACGAGCTGCTCGACCTCGCCTCCGCCCGCCTCGGCGCGCTGCGAAGCGGCCTTGCGGAAAGCGGGCTGGCCGTTCTTGCCGCAAGCGATCGCGCCTACGCATGCCGCTTGGACCGACCCGTCGGACCGCTCGCCTTCACAGGCGAGCGGTTTCTCACGCGCCCGCTGCTCGGCGCGCTGCGCCCCGGGGCGCGCTACCTTCTGCTGGCGCTCTCGGCAGACCGGTTCTCGCTCATCGAAGGCGATGCGCGCTCCCTCGAGCGCATGGAGGTCCCCGCCCCGGCGCGCGATGCGCGGCGCACGGCTTCGGGCGGGCCGTCCTTCGACGGGCACCAGTCCGCCTACCACGGATGGAAGTCGAGCAACGACGTGCGGAAGGAGGAGGCCGAGGCGTTCTTCCGCTCCGTCAACCAGGAGGCGACGGCGCTGCTCTCGCGCGACGGGGGTCCGCGCCTGCCCGTCATCTTGGTGAGCCTGCCCGAGCACCAAGGCATGTTCCGCCGGATATCCACCGTGCCCGGACTTCTGGAAGAGGGCATAGAGAAGAACCCCGACGGCGTGGGAGAGCCCGAGCTTCTCGCGGACGCCGCGGCGGTCATGGGCCGCGTCGCGCAGGCGCACGCCGAACGGCTGCTGGACGCCTACGGCCAGGCGGTGGGCACGGGCGGCGCCTCCTCAAGCCCCTACGCCGTGGGCATGGCCCTTGCCGAGCGCAAGGTGCGCGCGCTGCTGCTGGCCGAAGGGGCCTACGTCCCCGGCGCCTTCGACGAGCGGACAGGAGAGGTGCGGCTGTTCGAACGGAGGCCCCACGACCGGTTCCAGGGTCCCGAGCTGGCCGACGCCCTCTCCCGCGCCGCCCTCGCGCAGGGGGCCGAGGTCTTGGAGCTGCCCGCCGAGCAGGTTCCGGGAGAGTCGGGCATCGCCGCGCTGTTTCGGTACTGACAGCGCCCCTCCGCCCTCCGCCGGCGGACGTTTCATGTGAAACATCCGTACGCCGAGGATGCGCAGGCCCTCCATACGCTACAATGTCCGCGAACACACGGCGCGCGCCGCGTCTGCGGCGCGCCTCAGCGCGAAGGACCCAGCCATGGAGCACAAACGCATCCCCTACCTCGCACTCGACCCGGAAGTGGAGGCCGCCATCCGCGCCGACCGCGCCTCGGGGCGGCGCAACCCGCACGCGTTTCCCGACGAGGACGTGGTGCGCCGCGAGGACAAGGCCCACGACCGCGCCACGCTCACGCGCCCCGCGTTCGCGCGCGACATTGAGAAGATACTGAACGTGCCCGCCTACAACCGCTACGCCGGCAAAACCCAGGTGTTCAGCTTCGTGGAGAACGACGACATCTGCCGCCGCGGACTGCACGTGCAGCTGGTGAGCCGCGTGGCGCGCGGCATCGGGTCGCTTTTGGGGCTGAACTGCGAGCTCATAGAGGCCATCGCGCTCGGCCACGACGTGGGCCACACGCCGTTCGGACATGCGGGCGAGCGCTTCCTGAGCGCATGCTATCACGCGCGCACCGGACGCTACTTCAACCACAACGTGCACTCCGTGCGCGTGCTCGACCAGCTCTACCGCCGCAACATCAGCCTGCAGACCCTCGACGGCGTGCTCTGCCATAACGGCGAGTTCGCCTGCCAGGTGTTGCGCGTGGGCGACACGCATGATTTCGCCGCGCTCGACGCGCTCGTGGAAGCGTGCGCCGCCGACGAGGCCGCCATCAAGCACCTGCGCCCCTCCACGCTGGAGGGCTGCGTGGTGCGCGTGAGCGACATGATCGCCTACCTTGGCAAGGATAGGCAGGACGCCGTGGACATGGGGGTGCTGCCCTCCTTCGACGCGTTCGAGACCTCCGTCATGGGAAAGGGGAACGCCCAGATCATCCACAACCTCACGACAGACATCGTGAACAACAGCTACGGGCGCGACCGCATCGCCTTGAGCGAGGCCATGTTCGCCGACCTCAAGCGCGCCAAAGCGCAGAACTACGAGCTGATCTACGGGCGCGAGGGCCTCTCCCAAGACGCGGGCAACGTGGTGGAGGAGATGTTCGAGCGCCTCTACGACCGGCTGCTCTCCGATTTGAAGGCCGGCGACGAGGACTCGCCCGTGGTGCGCCACCACGTTGACTACCTGGCTGCGAAGTCAAGCTCCATCGACCGCGACGAGTACCTGCGCACCGAGCCGAACCAGATCGTGGTGGACTACATCTCCTCGATGACCGACCGCTACTTCACCGCGCTCTACGCGCGCCTGTTCCCCGACGACCCCCGCCGGCCCGTCGAGCGCGGCTACTGCACCGACCTGGCCTGACCGCAGGATGCGCGAGGCGAAAACGAGTCTTCGCCCCCGCCGGACCCAAAACCCCTCCCGACGCCGAGCGGCGCGACGGCGAAAGCCCGCAGGCGCCCCCGACGGGAAGGCGCGGCAAAGTCGCGCCTGCGCCTGAAAGCGCAAAACCGACGAGAACGAGGAAAGGACGTCCATGAAGCTTCTCATAGCCTCCGACCTGCACGGCGCGGCACCCGCCGTGCGCGCACTCGACGCGCGCGTGGAAGCCGAATCGCCCGACCGCATCGTCCTTCTGGGGGATCTGCTCTACCACGGGCCACGCAACGACCTGCCCGAGGGCTACGCGCCCAAAGAAGCGCTCGCCGTCCTCAACGGGTGGTCCACACGCGTGGTGGCCGTGCGCGGCAACTGCGACGCCGAGGTGGACCAGATGGTGCTCGACTTCCCCTGCTTGGCCGACTACGCCCTCGTCGAGGCCGACGGGCATATGCTCTACCTCACGCACGGCCACCTGCCGGGAAAGGCCCCCGACGACCCGCCGGCCCTGCCGCCGAAAAGCGCTCTCCTCTCCGGCCACACGCACGTGAAGACGCTTGAGGAGCGCGACGGCGTGCTGTTCGTCAATCCCGGCAGCGCCTCCATCCCCAAAGACGGATCGGCGAGCTACGCCGTCTACGAGCACGGCCGCTTCGCGCTCAAGACCCTCGACGGCCGCACGCTCGCCGAAGGCGGCTGGGATTAGGGGCCTGCGGGCGGCCCTCGCCGCGCGCCGTCGCCAACGGGAGACGCCCGCAACGCTACGACAAACGCCCGCGCTCCACGGTGTAGGAGACGTCGGCGATGGCGGCCGTGGAGGCGCGGTGGCTCACGAGCACGACGGTCTTGCCGCCGCGGCCTTCGGAGAGCGCCCGCAAAACGGCCGCCTCGTTCAGGCTGTCAAGGTTCGAGGTGGGCTCGTCGAGCAGCACGAACGGCGCGTCGTGCAAAAACACGCGCGCGAGGCCGATGCGCTGGCGCTCCCCGCCCGAAAGCGTCTCGCCCAGCTCGCCCACCGGCGTGTCCAGGCCCTTGGGAAGCCGCTCTATCAGGCCCGAGAGCGACGCCTTCGCGCAGGCGTCGGCCAGCTCGCCTTCCGACGCATCGGGCTTCGCGATGAGCAGGTTCTCCCGGACGGTGCCCGCGAACAGGTGCGTCTCCTGGGTCATGTAACCCTCCGCCCGGCGCAGGCTGGCCGTGTTCACCCGCCGCACGTCGGTGCCCGACACCTCCACCACGCCGCGCGTGGCGTCCCAGAAGCGCATGAGCAGCTTGCACAGAGTCGATTTGCCCGACCCGCTGCGTCCGGCAAGCTGCACGATGCTCCCCGGCTCGATGCGCAGGCTCACGTCGTCGAGCACCGGGCGCCCGCCGTAGGAGAAGTCCACGCCGCTTGTGCCCGCGCCCGTGAACGCCCCCACGTCCACGCCGTCCGACACGTCCTCGGTCTGGGGGCGCTCGTCAAGCAGATCGAGCACGCGCGCGCCCGACGCCAGCGTCTGCTGCAGCGTAGAACCCAGGTTCGCCACGGCGATGACCGGGCCGAACGAGGACATGAGCGCCGAGGTTGCCACAATGGCCGCGCCGGGCGACAGCTGCCCTTTCGCCACCAGCACGCCAGCCGCCAGCACCATCGTCGCGTCGAGCGCCAAAACGAGCGCGTTCACGCCCGCCATGGCCACCGAGGCGCGGCCCTTGAGGCGCGCCTCGTCGCGCTCCAACTCCCCGGCGCGCAGCGAAAGCTCGCGCGAGCGGTCGTCGGCGCGCCCGAACTGCAGCGTCTCGCGCAGGCCGCGCAGGCTGTCGAGCACAAACGAGTTCATCGCGCCCAAACCCTCGCGCACCTCGCGCCCGCCGCTTCCCGCCGCCAGCGACGAGAGAAACGGCGCCACCACGCCCACCAGCACGTACGATGTGAGCGCGAGCGCCCCGAGCACCGGCGAGAGCGTCGCGATGAACGCCGCCATGCCAAGCGACACCGCAAGCGCGATGACGGCCGGCGAGAGCGTGTGGGCGTAGAACACCTCCAAAAGCTCGATGTCGGAGGTGACGAGGGAGACCAGATCGCCCTTGTCGCGGCCTTCGAGCTTTGCCGGCGCCAGCCGCCGCAGCGACGCGAACACCTTGTCGCGCACAAGCGCGAGCTGCTTGAAGGCCAGGTAGTGGTTGCACAGCTGCTCGCCGTAGCGCAAGGGGCCGCGCACAACGCCGCACGCCGCCACGAGCGCGCATGCCACAGGCAGCCCGACGCCCTGCGGAAGCCCCGCCGCGTCGGCCAGCGCGTAGGCCGCGAACACCGTGAGGAAGATGGCGGCTAGGAAGCCGAGCACGCCGAGCGCGGCCGCGAGCACCATCCACGGAAGGAGCGGCCTCACAAGGCCCACAAGCCGCAGCATCACCGAGGCGTGCGAGCGCCGCGGGCGCTCTTCGGGCGCGCCCCGGCCTTGTGCCCCGTCCGCCCGGCCCTCCTGCACGGCGCGCTCGCCGCGCGCTTCCTCGGCCGCGCGCGACGGCTCGTCGGCGTCGACCGCAGCCGCGAAGCGCTCAAGCTCCGCCTGCCGGCCCCACAGCCGCGCGAACGCGCCCTTGCGCGCCAGCAGCTCCTCGCACGAGCCCGACTCGGCCACGCGCCCGTCGGCCATCACGT
>NZ_CBDTNW010000183.1:0-6490 GCF_965361815.1 Rubneribacter sp. | reverse complement strand
ACTCTCCGTCCGGACGGGCGCCCCGAGAGGCGCCCCCCTAGCTCGTTTGAAAAGAAGAAAAAAAGTAATGGATTCTCAGGGGCGGGGAGGGCGGACGCCCTCCCCGCACGATCGCTCGCTTGCTTCCCAGTATCCGGTTTTCAAGGTTCCCGCTCGGGCCTCTCGGCCCGCGTTTCAGCCTTCCGGCCAAAACGCGAGGAGATACTTTACCTTGTCGATTCTTTGCTGTCAAGGGACTTTTTTGAAATTCCTTGAAGCTGCTTTATCGGCTCTCCGGCAATCGATCTGCCGGAAGCCGTTGGATCGACGTTGCGTTCCTCTCCTCGAAAAACGCAACCCGGTTATAATACCCACTCGACCCTGCGGGCGCAAGATCCAATTTTCGAAAATTCGAAAATTGTTCCGGGGCCTGCGGACTTTGCCCGCACAACCAAACGCAACGCTGTTGCATTTTGAAATTCAACCTACCGAATTGTTTCGGGCCGCCGTTTTGGACCGTCTTGGGCCGCTGTTTGGAACCCCGCCCGCTACCGCCCGTCGCCGCACCCGCCTCGGCCCGGTCCTGTGGCCTTTTCCTGTCTGACGGGAGCGTCAGGCGCGTTGGCCGGCGCCTTCCTCGGCGGGTTCCCGTCTTCCCTCGACCCCTCCCTGGACATGACGGCCTTTGCCCCTCGCGCTGACGCCGGTGACGCCCCCCCCCCGGCGGCCAAAGCAGGGGCAGGACCGCCGAACTTTCAAAACACCGTGAGCGTCCTCGCGCTGAAAGACGCTCCGCATCGCGGCGAAACCCCACTATAATTTGGTGCAGCGTGAACATGTGGCAAGCCGAGAGGAGGCGCCGATGCAACCGATCTTGCCGAGAAACGCCCTCCGGGCCGACGACGCGCCGCGCGTGGAGCTTGCGCCTTTCGCCTTGCGCGCGCTTCGCATCTTGGAGGATGCCGGCTACGAGGCGTGGGTTGTGGGCGGGTTCGTGCGCGACGCGCTTTTGGGTCGACCGGGAGAAGACGTCGACGTGGCTTCGTCGGCCACCTGGCGTGAAGCTCAGCGGGCCTTCGAGGCGCGCGGCGTCCGCACGCACGAGACGGGGACGGCGCACGGCACGCTGACGGCCGTGGTGGACGGGCACGCCGTCGAGGTGACGACGTACCGCGCGGACGGCTCCTACGCCGACGACGCCCGTCACCCGAGGAAGGTGACGTTCGTGCGCAGCATCGAGGAAGACCTTGCGCGGCGCGACTTCACCGTGAACGCGCTGGCGTTTCACCCCGATCGCGGCCTGATCGACCCGCACGGGGGCCGCGCCGACCTTGAGGCGGGCGTGCTTCGCGCCGTCGGCGACCCGGCTCGACGGTTCTCCGAGGACGCGCTGCGCATCCTGCGCGCATGCCGCCTCTCCGCGCAGCTGGGCTTTCGCATCGAAGACAAGACGTTTTCGGGCATGATGGCGAACAAGGGGCTGCTGTTGCGGATATCGGCCGAGCGCGTGGCGCGCGAGCTGGAACGGATGCTTGTCGGCCCCTTCGCAGGCGACGTCTTGCTTTCGTGCGCGGATGTGCTGGCGGCCGTGATGCCCGAGCTTGTGGCCATGAAGGGCTTTGAGCAGCGCACCCCCTATCATGTGCACGACGTGCTGGCGCACACCGCCTGCGTGATAGACGCCACGCCCCCCTACCCGCTTGTGCGCTGGGCGGCGCTTTTCCACGACATGGGAAAACCGGCGACCTTTTTTACCGACGAAGAGGGGGTCGGGCACTTCTACGGGCACGCCGCCTTGAGCGAGACGATGGCCCGAGGGGCGATGGCCCGGCTCAAACTCCCGTCCGCGTTCGCGGGGAAAGTGCTCCAACTTGTGCGCCGCCACGACGACGACCTTCTCCCCACGCCGAAATCGGTGAGGAAAACGCTCTTGTCCCTTGAAGGCGACCTTGAGCTGTTCGGCGCGCTGTGCGACCTCAAGCGCGGCGACGCGATGGGCCAAGCCCCCCGGTGCCGAGGCCGCGTCGACGAGGTGAACGCGGTCGAGACGGTGCTTGGCGAGGTGCTTTCCTCAGATGCGGCATTCACGCTTGGGCAGCTGGCCATCGATGGGAAAGAGGTGCTCGCGCTTGGCGTCGGGCCCGGCCCGCTTGTGGGCGAGGCGCTTCGGGCGGCGCTCGGCGCCGTGATAGACGACGAGGTGGCAAACGAGCGCGACGCGCTGCTCGCGTTCACGCGGCGCTGGCTTGAGGAGCGGAGACGCGCGACCGTGGCGAAAAGCTGACCGCATCCTTACGGTTGCTCGCGCCCAGGGCGCGCCGAACGTTCGCCGCCTATACTGACCGCGAACCAAACGCCCAAGCGAAAGCGAGAAGCCCATGCCGTCTCCTCCCACATCCCCCACGACGCACCCGAGCACCGAACGGGAGCGCTCCGAACGCCTCCCCCTCATGGCCATCGTCGTCTCCTCGAACGGACCGTACGTCGTGCGCGGCGGCGTTCCCCTTATCCAGCAAGCCATCGTCCCGGTGGGCGGGCATCGGGAGTACCGCACCTTGCGCGTCTTCCCAAGGCGAGCCGATTACGCGTTGTGCCGCTGCGGACGCTCGTCGAATCCGCCGTTTTGCGACGGGGCGCACGCGGACGCCGGATTCGAGGGATCGGAGACGGCCTCGCGCATGCCGTTCAAGATGCGGGCCGACGTCCATCGCGGCCCCAGCGTGACGCTTTTCGACGACGGCCGCTGCGCGTTCGCGCGGTTCTGCCATCGCGAAGACGGCGACGTGTGGACGCTCACCGAGCGTTCCGACGACGAACGGCTCAAACGCGAGGCGGTGAAGGAATCGCAGGAGTGCCCGGCCGGGCGCCTCGTGCACGAAGACAGCCGAAGCGGCGCCGTGCTCGAGGAGCGGCTGGAGCCGTCGATCACCCTGCTCGAGGACCCGGAGCAGGGCGTGAGCGGGCCTGTGTTCGTGCGCGGGGGCATCGCGCTCATCGGCGCGGACGGATCGGCGTACGAGCCGCGCAACCGCTACGCGCTCTGCCGCTGCGGAGCCTCGCGCAACAAGCCTTTCTGCGATGCCGCGCACGTCGAAATAGGATTTGACGACGGATGGGAGTCCGCCCCGTCGCCAAAGGCGCGGCCCCGGCGAACCTGAAAGCGCGGCGCGTCCGCAGCCCATGGCGAGCGGAGCTGGCGCGCCGCGTGCCAACGGCGGACCTCCGCACGTCTCCGCATGCCACGCGCGCAACCGGAAACTTTTTCGGAAAAGTTCATTGCAAAGGGTTGACGAAGCGGAGCGAACCCCGTAATATACTCACTCGCGCTCGCACCTCTTCGCGAAAGCGGAGAAGAGCATCGGTGATCCGATGGGGTGTCGTCTAATGGCAGGACAGCGGTTTCTGGTACCGTATGTGAGGGTTCGACTCCTTCCACCCCAGCCATTTTTACGGTACACTGCAAAGCGCATCTTTGACAAGTGGCTCCGTCGTCTAGCGGTTTAGGACGCCGCCCTCTCAAGGCGGAGGTCGCCGGTTCGAATCCGGTCGGAGCTACCAAGAACTCGCAAGCCGGAGGCATCGCCTCCGGCTTTTTGCATTGGCGAGGTTCGCGTGCGCAAACCTATGCGGAAGGAGGGCGTCGTGTCCATCGACCTTATCATAGAGAGCCGAAAGGTGTTCACGGGCGCAGGTTCGCAGGCTCGCCCAGCCGCCATCGCCGTCGCGGGCGACCGCATCGCGGCCATCGGGCCGCGCGACGAGGTGCGCGCCCTTGCGCGGGAGGCGAACGACGGCGCGGCGTGCGCGGCGTACGACTTCGAAGACGCGCTCGTGGTGCCGGGATTCCACGATTCCCATCTGCACTTCTTCCATTCGGCCGTGTACTCCTCGCCCTTGGCGACCACGTTTTTGGGCAAGAGCGAGGCCGATTGCGTGGAACGCATGAGGCGCTTCGCCGAGCATCGGCCGACGGGCTGGCTGCTCGCGCAGGGATGGCGCGAGTACCGCTGGGACCCGCCGGTTGCGCCCACCAAGCGCTCGCTCGACGCGGCATTCCCCGCGCGAGCCGTGGCGCTGTACTCAGGCGACGCCCACACGCTGTGGCTCAACTCGGTCGCCCTGCGCGAGCTGGGGCTTTCGCGAGAAAGCGAGCCTCCTGCCGGCGGGTCGTACGACCGCTTCGAAGACGGCGAGCTCACGGGAATCGTGCGCGAGGCGGCGGCCATGGAGCTTATGCCCAAGATCATGGGGACCTTCACCGACGCCGAGGTGGCCGACGCCTACCGGGGCTTTCTCGCCGAACTGGCGAGAAACGGCGTGACGAGCGTGTGCGACATGTCGCTCATGGCGCACCCCGGGCTTGACTTCATCCGCGACGACATGCACGCGACCCTGCTCGCCTGGGGCGAGCTGACGGCGCGCGTGCACCTCTTCCCCACCCTGCTCGCCGACATGGGCCGCTTCGAGGCCATGCGGAAGGCGTACACGGGCCCGATGCTGCAGGCACCCGGCTTCAAGCAGTTCTTCGACGGCGTGTCGAGCCAGCACACCGCCTGGGTGACCGAGCCCTACGCCAACGCGCGCTTCGCGGGCGATCGCGGACGGCCCACGGTGGATGCGAAGACGATGCGCGCGCTCGTGCTGTCCGCAGCGGCGAAGGGGCATCCCGTGCGCATCCACACGATAGGCGACGCGGCCATCCACGCGGCGCTCGACATCTTCGAGGAGGCGCGCGCGACGTACGGCCCCCTGCCCGCCGGCCGGCATAACTGCTTGGAGCATCTGGAGAACTTCCTGCCGCAGGACGTGGAGCGCCTCGCAGCGCTTGACGTGGTGGCGGCCGTGCAGCCGCCGCACATGACGCTCGACCCCGGCGGTCCCGAGCGCGATTTGGGGCCCGAGCGCGTCCCCCTCATGTGGCCCTTCCGCACGCTTCTGGGCGCAGGCGCCACGCTAGCGTTCGGAACGGACTCGCCGGTGACGAGCGTGAGCTCTATGGACGTGCTGTACAGCGCCGCAACCCGGCAGGACCCGGCCACGCACGAGCCGGCGGGCGGGTGGCTTCCCGCCGAACGCATCGGCATGGCCGAGGCCCTGCGCGCCTACACCCAGGGCAGCGCCGCCTCGGTCGGGCGCGCGCACGAGCTGGGAACGCTCGAGGCGGGCATGCTGGCCGATGTGGCGGTGCTTGACCGCGACGTGCTCTCGTGCGCGCCCGAAGACGTGCAGAAGACGCGGGTACTAGCCACGTTCACGGGCGGACGGTGCGTGTTCGAGGCGTGAGGGCGGGCGCGGCCCGCACCGTCGAACCGAAGCGAAACGGATGCGGGCAGGAGGACGAGGGGGTCTTGCGGCCTCCCCCTCCTACCGCTCGAAGTGGTTCCACATGTGATCGAGGGGGCCGCTGCCGCGGCCGAGGCCAAGGCCGGAGGCGAGCGCTCCGGTGACGTACGCCTTCGCATCCGCCACGGCTTCGGCCATGCCCTTTCCCGTTGCAAGCTCGCAGGCGATGGCGGACGACAGCGTGCAACCCGTGCCGTGGGTGTTCGCCGTGTCGATGGCGGGGCTGCGAAACCACCGAAGCGCGCCGTCGGACAAGGCCAGCACGTCGTTCGCGTCGTTCGCGCCATGGCCGCCTTTCACGAGCACCGCCCCGCCGCACAGATCGAGCAGCTGGCGGGCGGCGCGCTCCATCGCGTCCTCGTCGGCGATGGCGAACCCGCACAGCACCTCGGCCTCGGGGATGTTGGGCGTGACGAGGTCCGCAAGCGGCAGCAGATGCGCCCGCAAGGCCGCCACCGCGTCCTCGTCGATGAGGCGCGCACCGCTTGTGGCCACCATCACGGGGTCCACCACCACGTTGCGCGCCCCGTGGGCCGAGAGGCGCTCGGCCACAGCCTGCATGATGGCGACCGACGACACCATGCCCACCTTCACGGCATCGGGGCGGATATCGTCGAACACGGCGTCTATCTGGTCCGCCACGAACGCGGGATCGACGTTCGCCACACCGGTCACGCCGAGCGTGTTCTGCGCCGTGAGCGCCGTGATGGCCGTTTCGGCGAACAGCCCGTGCGCGGCGATGGTTTTGATGTCGGCCTGGATGCCGGCGCCGCCGCTGGAATCGGATCCCGCGACGCTCAGCACCGCCTTGAGGGAAAACGCCATGGCGCCCGCTCCTCCCTTCCCGCTCACGCGCCCAGCGACGCGCGCACGGCCGCGCGCAGCCGCCGGGCGGCTTCCTCGATGTCGTCCGCCGCGAACAGGGCCGACACCACGGCCGCCCCGTCGGCCCCGCTGCCCGCGAGCGCGGGCAGCGTGCGTTCGTTCAACCCGCCGATGGCGACCACGGGGATGTCAACCGCCGCGCAGATGGCGGCCAAGCCGTCGGTACCGGTAATGACGGCGTCGTCCTTGGTGGGCGTGCCGAACACCGCGCCCGCGCCCAGGTAATCGGCCCCGGCCTCCTGCGCGGCGAGCGCCTGCTCCACCGTCTGCACCGACACGCCCA
>NZ_CBDTNW010000182.1:0-4419 GCF_965361815.1 Rubneribacter sp. | reverse complement strand
CTCGGAGGCGACGGTGGTCAACACGCCGAAGCGCTCGAACAGCGTGCACATCGGCTCCACGGTGACCGTGGAGATGGGCGGGCGCGAGCGCGTGTTCACCATCGTGGGCGGCGCGGAGAGCGATTCCTCGGCCGGCAAGATCTCCAACGAGTCGCCGGTGGGTTCGGCGCTTCTGGGCCGCAAGAAGGGCGACAAGGTGGAGACGACCGGCCCCACCGGCCGCGCCATCTCCATGACCATCGTGAAGATCGAGCACTAAGGGTTCCGCCGTTTCGCCGAACGGCGGAACCTGCCGACGCTGCGGACGGCTGGGGCGCCCAATCTTCGCATGGCGATGCGGGCTTGCGTACCGAAGTACGCTTCGCCCCCGTCGCCGTGCGAATCTCGGGCACCGCAGCCGCCCTCGCTGACTTACCACGCCAACCTGCGAGTTCGAGGACAACCTATGAGCGAAACTCCCGACCAGACCCAGCAGATCATCGAAGACGACCCCATCGCGGTGCGCCGCGCGAAGCGCGAGGCGCTCATCGCCGCGGGCAAGGATCCTTACGGCCATGCGTTTCGCTATTCGCATCATCTGAACGAGCTGGCCGAGCGCTACGCCGATCTTGACGACGGCGCGTCCACGGAAGACGCCGTCACGGTGGCCGGTCGTGTGATGGCCAAGCGCGACCAGGGCAAGCTTATGTTCTTGGAGCTGCGCGACGCCTCGGGCGACATGCAGCTGTTCTGCCGCGTGAACGCGATGGGTGAGGAGGCTTATCGCCAGCTCAAGGACCTTGACGTGGGCGACTGGATAGGCGTCCAGGGCACCATGATGCGCACGAAGCGCGGGCAGCTGTCCGTGGCGGTGCAGTCCTTCGAGCTGTTGAGCAAGAGCCTGCGTCCTTTGCCGGAGAAGTTCCACGGTCTTGCCGACAAGGAGACGCGCTACCGTCAACGCTACGTTGACCTGGTGATGAACCCCGAGGTCAAGCAGGTGTTCGAGAAGCGCTTCAAGATTGTGGCGGCCATCCGCCGCTACATGGAGGACCAGGGCTTCTACGAGGTTGAGACGCCGTTTCTCCATCCCATTTTAGGCGGTGCGAACGCCAAGCCCTTCGTCACGCACTTCAATGCGCTCGATCGCGACTACTACCTGCGCATCGCCACGGAGCTGCCGCTCAAGCGCCTGCTTGTGGGCGGGTTCGAGAAGGTGTTCGAGATCGGCCGCCAGTTCCGCAACGAGGGCATGGACCCCTACCACAACCCCGAGTTCACCACGATGGAGGCCTATCAGGCGTTTTCCGACCTTGAAGGCATGATGGAGCTCACGCAGGGCTACATCCAGGCGGCGGCGATGGCCGCATGCGGCACGCTGCAGATCACCTACCAGGGCCAGGACGTGGACCTGTCGGGCGAGTGGCCGCGCAGGTCGATGATCGAGCTGGCGAGCGAGGGCGCGGGCGAGGACGTGAGCTTCGCGCGCACGCGCGAGGAGCTGGTTGCCATTTTGGAGAAGAACGGTGGACATGCCGACAGCGCCTGGGGCAAGGGCAAGCTCATCGCCGAGATCTTCGAGGCGGTGGCCGAGGAGAAGCTCATCCATCCCACGTTCGTGATCGACCACCCGCTGGAGGTGTCGCCGCTGGCCAAGAAGAAGGCTGGCGACCCTAACCTCACCGAGCGCTTCGAGCTGTTCATTTGCGGGCACGAGTACGCCAACGCCTTCGGCGAGCTGAACGACCCGGTGGACCAGGCCGAGCGCTTCCGCGCGCAGGTTGCGGCCAAGGATATGGGCGACGACGAGGCCATGGGCTATGACGAGGACTACGTGCGCGCGCTCGAGTACGGCATGCCGCCGGCGGGCGGCGTGGGCGTGGGCATCGACCGTTTGGTGATGCTCTTGGCCGACGCGCCGTCCATCCGCGATGTGCTGCTCTTTCCGCATATGCGCGACGAAGCCCCGGCGGGCGGGAAGAGGAGCGGCGAGGCTGCCGCTTCTGCGGCCGCGAGCGCCGAGGCTGCCCCCGCAGCCCCCATCGACTTCTCCAACGTGGTCATAGAGCCGCTGTTTAAGGACGAAGTGGACTTTGACACGTTCAGCAAGTCGGACTTCCGTGCTGTAAAGGTGCTGGCGTGCGAGGCCGTGCCGAAGTCCAAGAAGTTGCTCCAGTTCACGCTCGACGACGGCTCGGGCGAAGAGCGCACCATCCTCTCGGGCATCCACGCCTACTACGAGCCCGAGGAGCTGGTGGGCAAGACCTGCATCGCCATCACCAACCTGCCCCCGCGCAAGATGATGGGCATCTACAGCTGCGGCATGCTCATCTCCGCTGTGCACGAGGTGGAGGGCGAGGACGGCCAGCCCGCCGAGCGCCTGAACCTGCTCATGGTGGACGACCGCATCCCCGCCGGCGCCAAGCTGTACTGAGAACGCTCGACCGCACAGCGCGAAGATGTTCGCAGGGTCCGCACGATTGCCGTGCGGACCCTGTCTGCTTTAGCGTGTTGACGGGAGGAGCATGAAATCTTGAAGTCAAAAAATTCGACATCAAGTTGGGAGGCCGTTGTAGTCTGGGCGGGGCCGGGCTGAAGCTGCCGCGGACATCGCGCTTTGCGGCTGCCCCGACTTTGGGTCCTCTCCGGCTTGCAACTGTTGCGGCCCTGCGCGCTCTGGCTCGCGCTCTGCGGCGAACCGGGATTCGGGGGTCCCGCTCCGGTTCTGCGGCGTTGGGGTATACTCGGGCGAGATGATACGCGGGGTGAGAGGAAAGGGAGCGCTCATGGGCAAAGACATATTCGTGGTGCAGGGCGGCGGCAGGCCGCGGGGCAACACGGCGCAGCTGGTGGAGGCGTTCGCGCGGGGTGCGCGGGATGCGGGGCATGCGGTTGAGGTGGCGTCGCTTCTGAAGCACGAGGTGCGCGGGTGCCTCGGTTGCAACGCGTGCCGCTACGGCAAGCCCTGTATCCAGAAGGATGCGTTCAACGATCTGGCGCCGCGCGTGCTGGGCGCCGATCTGGTGGTGTTCGCCTCGCCGCTGTACTTTTGGACGGTGTCGTCGTTTATCAAGGCGTTCATCGAGCGTTTCTACTGTATCGCGCAGGAGGACCCGGCGCCGCCGCGCGGACGTTACGAGCGCTACCCGGTGCGCGACAGCGCGCTGCTCATGACGGCGGCCGACGACTTCTTCTGGACGTTTAACCAGGCGGTTTCGTACTACCGCTTCGCAGTGGTGGACTACATTGGTTTCAACGACAAAGGGACGCTTTTAGCCGGGGGCTGCGGCGACACGAACGGCCGCCCGCGCATCGGCGAGACGGACCACCTTGCGCGCGCCTACGAGTTCGGGCGGCGCGTGTATGGGAGCGGACATGCGGAGGGTGGCGAATGCGCGTAGGGCGCGTGGGCGTCGTTCTCGCGTGACGGAAGGCGAGCGTGCAGCCGTCATTCTCGTGTGGATGCGGTGACGGGGCGGTATCGCGTTAGCACTCGCTTGACAAGAGTGCTAGCATAGTTCGAGTAACACTGAACCAACGCCGCGAGAATCGAGGCTGACATGTCATTCGAGAAATTCACGGACAAGGCGCGCAAGGTGCTCGTCCTGGCGCAGGACGAGGCGCGCTCGCTCCATCAGCCCTACGTGGGCACCGAGCACATCCTGCTCGGCCTCATACAGGAAAAAGACGGCCTGGCCGCCCAGGCCCTCGATCGCCTGCATGTCCAATACGACGCCGTGGTCCAGGCGATCCGCCAGGTGGTGGCCATCGACGAGGACACCGACGTGTCCGGCCACCTCTCCTTCACGCCGCGCGTGAAGCGCGTGCTGGAGAACAGCCTGCGCGAGGCCATGCAGATGGGCCAATCCTACATATCCACCGAGCACCTGCTGCTCGGCATCGTGCGCGAGGGCGAGGGCACCGCGCTTGAAGTGCTCACGCGTCTGGGCGTGTCGGGCGACGACGTGCGCGGCGCCCTCAACGACCTGGTGGGGCAAAGCCCGGTGTACGCGGGGCGCAACCCGTTCGACCAGGGCGGCAGCTCGTCGGACAGCGTGCTTAAAGAATTCGGCACCGATCTGACGCAGAAGGCGCGCGACGGCAAGCTTGACCCGGTCATCGGCCGCGCGGGCGAGATCGAGCGCGTCATGCAGGTGCTCTCCCGCCGCCAGAAGAACAACCCGCTGCTCATCGGCGAGCCCGGCGTGGGCAAGACCGCCGTGGCCGAGGGCCTGGCGCAGCTCATCGTGTCCAACCAGGTGCCCGACATCCTGCGCGGCAAGCGCCTGTTCACGCTTGACGTGAGCGCGCTGGTGGCCGGATCCAAGTACCGCGGCGAGTTCGAGGAGCGCTTGAAGAAGTGCATCAAGGAGGTCATGGACGCGGGCGACATCATCCTGTTCATCGACGAGATGCACACGCTCATCGGCGCGGGCTCGG
>NZ_CBDTNW010000181.1:0-16152 GCF_965361815.1 Rubneribacter sp. | reverse complement strand
TCCCTACTTCCCTCTCCAGGCCGGCTGCGCTCATTCGGCAAGCATGACCGCTTTCGCCAGTATCTCCTTGTCGAGCTTGCCGAATCGGATGTCGTCGCCCAAAAACGTCAGGTGCTTGACCGCGCCGCGCCGCCGCTTTATGTAGTCGAGCGCATGCGCCACGCTGTCCAGATCCTGCGTGTCCTCCAGCAGAAACGCCGAGTGGGTCTTTCCGGCGTAGGCGCCGGCGGCGAACGCGTCGAAGGGGTTCCAAACCGACGTGACTATCAAACGGTCGATGGAGATGCCGTCGAACCCGGGGCGGTCGGACGTCATGAGGTCGTTGATCAGCTCGTTGGCGTGGTAGGGGCCGTTTCCGCAGACGCGTTCGAACGTCGTGCCCGCAGCGGCGCATTCCGCAAGGAACGCTTCGGGCACGTGGACCTCGCCGCCGAGCACGAGCAGGTGCTTGAACGCGCCAAAGCGGAGGATGTCGGCGGTCTGCTCGTCCACCACGCCATGCTCGCGGACAAAGAACGTGGGCGTTTTCTTCCGGAACGTGTAGGGCAGAAACGAGATCAGGTCCCCCGTGCAGCCGTCGTAGGTGATGATGGCCGTGTCCCCCCACGTCGGGGAGCTTTCGCCGGCCGCGCCGCCGGTTGCGCGCTCCTTCCCGAACCGGTAAAGCTCGCGCGCGATGTCGCACGGGGCCTGGCCCTCTATGCGGACGATGTCCGCGTTTGAGGCGCATGCCCGGGCGGCCTGCCGGGCGACTTCGGATGACAAGACGCCCTCTCCTCCCACAAGGACGATCATGCGGGGCGCCAGCCGCTTAAGCTCCTGCGCGGTTATGTCGGGAACGCCGTCCTCCCTGGTCAAGAGCACGGGCGCGTCAAGTAAGCCGGACAGTCCCGCGCTCGCCAGGCAGGGCGAGGCCAGCTCGCCGGGGGCCAGGATGACGGTTCCCCCTTCGCCGTAGCCGCATTCCTCCACAAGCTTGGCGGCCGTGCCGTAGCGCGACTCCGCGCTGATGGTGTCCGTCAGACGCTCGGGTACGCTCACCTGCTCGTTCAGCATGGCGAACACGCGCTGCTCGGCCTCGGGGCTGCCGACGTGGCCGCCGAGCACGCGGTAGGTGCGGCAGACGTCCTCGGCGCTGCCGATCATGCGCGTGTGGCCCTTCTCTATCCAGATGGCCTTGTTGCACAGGCGCTCTATCTGGTCGTTGTTGTGGGAGACGATGAGCACCGTGACGTCGTGCTCCTTGATGAGCGTCATGATGCGCCGCTCGCACTTCTGCTGGAACATGAAGTCGCCGACGGAAAGCACCTCGTCCACGATGAGTATCTCCGGCACGATGACCGTGGCGATGGCGAACGCTATGCGCGCCACCATGCCCGAGGAGTAGTTCTTCATGGGCATGTCGAGGAACTTATCGATTTCGGCGAACTCCACTATCTCGTCGAAGTGCTGCCGGATGAAGCTTTTGGAGTAGCCGAGCAGCGCGCCGTTGAGGTAGATGTTCTCGCGGGCGGTCAGCTCGAAGTCGAAGCCCGCTCCCAGCTCGATGAGGGGGGCGATGTTGCCGTTGATGACGCACGACCCCTCGGTTGGCTCGAGCACGCCGGCGACGATCTTGAGCATGGTGGACTTGCCGGAGCCGTTCGTCCCCAGTATGCCGAACACGTCTCCTTTGCGCACCTCGAAGGAGACATCGTCCAGAGCGCGGAACTCCTTGAACATAAGCTCGCGGCGGGCGATGGCTATGGCGTACTCCTTCAGGCTGTTGAGCTGCTCGCTTGCCATGTTGAACACCATGGAGACATGGTCGACCGACACCATGACGGGGCGTCCGTCGGCGGGTTGGGCTTTTGTGTCGGCGGAGGGGCCGGCCAGGGGCGTGACGTTGACATTCTCGGGCATGGTGACCGCCTAAACGTAGAGGATGAACTTCTTCTCGGAGCGCTTGAACACGACGAGGCCCACGGCGAAGGTGATCAGCGCCATCCCCAGGCACACGAGGTTCTCCGTGATGCCGGGCCACGTTCCGTACATGACGATGTCGCGGAAATAGGTGACGTAGTGATACATTGGATTGAACGCCTCGGCCCGCTGCATCCAGTCGGGCAAAAGCGTTATGGGGTAGAACAGGGGCGTGGCGTAGGTCCAGGCGGTGATGACGACGCCCCAGAGGTGGCATACGTCGCGGAAGAACACGGCCAGGGCCGAAAGCAGCATGCCCAGCCCGCTGCAGAACAGCAGCATGTAGATGAGCAGAAGCGGCAGGGCCAGCAGGTTGAGCGTGGGCGCCACGCGGAAAAACACCATGACGATGGCCACCGCTATGAGCGATATGGCGAAGTTCACCAGCTGGAACAGGACCTTCTCCAAGGGAAAGATCGTCTTGGAGATACGGATCTTTTTGATGAGGGGCGCGGATTCCAAAATGGAGGTCATGGCGCCGCCGGTGGAGTCGGCCATGAGGGCGAACAGGACGTTTCCCAAGATGAGGTAAAGCGGGAAGTTCTCCACGTCGCCGAATTTGAGGACGTTGGTGAACACGGCGGCCAGCACGCACATCATGAGCAGCGGGTTCAGGACCGACCACAGGACGCCGAGCATGCTGCGGCGGTACTTGAGCTTGAAGTCCTTCGAGACGAGGGACGCGATGGTGAACCAGTTCCGCTTCAGGGAAGATGCGTGTGCGTTGCGCGCCATGGTGCTCCTCGGTCATCCGTCGTCGGACAATGCTGCTGCCGAATTCGGCAAACCATGATTCTAGCATATGGGGACGCCGATGCCGCAGCGTCATGAAATGAACGGGGAGGGGCGGTTTGTAAGATGATGGCTTGCAAGATGGCGTAGGGCCTCCTGCGCGGTGCGGGCCGAGGGGGCGAACCGGGAGGGGGGTGGGGCGGGCTGTGGGGCGGGATCGTGGAACGTGGGGCTGGGGCCGGTCGTTGGGGCGGGCTGGGGCGGACCGAAGCTCGTTACGGTAACGAATTGGCAAAAAATCCTCGATCCATTACCGTAATGGGGAAGGGGAAGGTGTTCGGTTGAATGTTCGATCGACTAGGTCGCAAGAAAGCGCTCGGCGGCTGATGCGGGCTTGCCGCGCTGAGTTCGGAAGAAGAGTAAAAGGGATTTTTCCTCTAAATTGTGATAATATGCTTTATTAACGATGGCTATCACCAAGGAGGATGATGTGGAAAGAATCATCGTTCTCGATAGGGTGCCGGAAAACCACCCGGAGGTGTCTAAGGAGGATGCGGCAGCAGCGTGGAGCCACTGCATAGCCTGTACGCCAGCGTTCGACAAAGACCCAGACCGCTACATCGCCATCGGCATAGATGACAAAGGCAGGCAGGTTGAGTTGGTGGTCATCAGGAAAGACGGCGGGGTTTGGCTGATAATCCACGCGCAGACATCGCCTCAGCACGATATCAAGAGCAGGCTTGGATTCGGAAGGAGGAGATCATGAACGACAAAGAGCTTTGTGAGGTGTTCGGGACGACGCTAGAGGACGTTGAGCACGAGGTCGCCAAGGTCGAAGCGGGTGACTATTCCAGCTTCGACTTCTCGCGCGTGATCATGGGAAGCCCGATGCGGGAGGAGCGGTTGAGGATGATTTCCGCACCTATTGGAGAGTCCCGCATCGCCGCCATCAAACGTGTGACGAGCGAGCAGGGGATAAGCCGTGCCGAGTTCGTCCGCCGCGCCATCGACCACGAGTTGATGGCTATGTCTTAGGAAGAAAAAAGATCGCCGGTCGGCCGCCGGCCGGCAGGCGACAGGGCGCAAACCGCCGCAAGCGCGGTCGCCCGGCAAAGGACTCTCGGCGCCGCTCCCAGAAAGCGCGTGCGCTGACTTCCCGCCGAAAACCTGAGAACCGCCGAACGCGGCCAGGCCGTCTTTCAAGGCGGCCTTTTTCGCGCACTTTCCCACCCTTCTTTCCGACCTTCCGCAGCGCCGAACGCCGGATTTTTGAGGCCGGTCCCCCCTCGCTGCGCTCGGGGGAGGGCAGGTGGGGCTTGTCCCCGCAGGGGACGGGTCCCACCGCAAGATTGCTCAAAAGTTGTCTGTTTTGTCCGTTTGTGCTATGGTGGCCTCGCAGAGGCTGCTGAAGGAGGAGCGCGATGACGGCAACGTTGATAGACAGCAAGGGCAACGCAATGGCGCTGGACGCCAAAGCGTACGACGCCGTTCAAACGGTCTTGCAGGCGCTGGGCCTTGCTCCCGAACCCAAAGTTCCTTCTGACGTCCGGCTTACCACGGGTCAGGCGGCAAAAATAGTGGGCACTTCATCAAAAACCATAGCTCGTCTCATCGATGCGGGCAGGCTTCCGGGGGCGCGTATGGGCAAAGGTCATCGCAGCGTTATGCTTTCCGACCTCATGGAGTTCGATCGCCTTTCCAAGGCCAATGCGAAGGCGAATCTTCAAGAAATGCGCGACATTGCGGAAGAGGACGGATGGTACGATCACGATCAAGCCGTTTCTGCGTATTTGGATAGCCTCTCGTGAATGATATGACAATCAGGGCGTTTATAGATGCCAACGTGTTTGTCGCATCGTGGACGGCGGACGCCATCCTCACATTTGCGGAACAAGGATTTTTCGAGCCGCGGTGGACGAAGTTGGTGGAAGAGGAGGCCAAAAAGGCGTTCAAAATGGTGCATGCGTGCAGCACGGCCAGGGCGGAACGCTACTTCGCCGCTGCGAACAGGGCGTTTCCCTATGCTTATGCGGAGGTCGATCCAGCCGATTTCGAAGGCGTAAGTTTGCCCGATCCCGATGACGCCCATATTGTTGCTGGCGCCAAGGCGTCGAATTGCGACTTCATCGTTACGTACAATCTCAAAGACTTTCCAGCTGACGCGCTGGCTCCGCATGGCGTGCGCGCGGTTGGTCCCGACGAGTTTCTCATGAGGTTCGCGGAGGCCGATCCGCGAGGTGCGATCTTTGCTGTTCGGGGGCTTGTGGCCGCTAAAAAACGCCCGCCTCGCACTATGGAGACAGAGATCGGTGGCCTTAGGCGTAACAAACTCGATAGGTTCGCGGATTTCCTTGCAAGTTGCTATGGCGTCGAGGAGCGATGCGGCTCCTGACGAAAATGCAATCGAAGGGGCAGCTTCTTGTTTGGAACCAGTTGATCGATTCGCTGTGACCGGCGCCGGTGATTGTCGGTTTAGGCGGTTCTCCAGCTCCCATGGTTGATTTCTGTTGTTGTTGAGGGAAAATGTTCCATCCTCAAGGGAACCTGGGCACGCCGCGCAGTATCTCGTCGACCTCCCTCCGGCTTTCCGCGCTGTGGCCGAGGCCCCTGCGGCGCCTCCCCCATTCGACCCGCTCGTAGCGCGCGCCCAGGTGCTCGACGTGCCTCTCCTCCGAGAACGGGTCGAGGCGCAGCAGGACCCTCGTGCCGTTGCGCAGCCCGTCGATGACCCCGTCCGGGTCGACGAGCTTGTAGTAGACGTTGCCCAGGCTGACCATCCCCTCCCTCACCACGCGCGGGTAGGTCGCCCTGAAGGTCTTCCCGTAGTCGATCCCCTCGGGCGCCGGGAGGAAGGCGTCGCGCGGGTCGGCGGGGGCGAAGGAGGGCTTGGCGTTCAGGTAGGGCGCGTAGAAGCCGTTGAACCACTCGTCGATCGCGTCGTAGGACGACGCCCCGAACCTGAGGAGGTCGTTCGCCAGCCTCCCCTGGACCGTCCTGTTGCAGCGCTCGACGCGGCCCTTCGCCTGGGGGGAGCCGGCGAATATGACCTTCGCCCCGAGCGACTCCAGGGCGCGCGCCAGCCCGGTGGGCGCGCCGGTGCGGGGCGACCGCAGGACCGTCGTCTTGTCCGCGTAGACGGCCCGGGGGACGCCGTAGCGCGAGAGCACCTCGCGGGACATGCGGGCGTACTCCCGGTGGCACTCGGTCGGCATGAAGGAGCCTCCGAGCACGGAGCTCGTGGCGTCGTCGACCGCGAGGCGCGGCACGCGCGTGTCGCCGTCCCCGAGCCAGTCGCCGAAGGTCCCGCCCGCCTGCACGAGCATGCCGCGGCGCGGGCTCGGCTCCCTGATGTCGTGGCGCCCCTGCGCCCCGGCCGCCTCCGCGGGCCTCTCGGCCGGCGACCTCCAGCCCTCCCGCCTGAACAGGTCCCGGAACCAGCTCTCGCTGCGCTCCGCGAGCCCCAGGTCGCGGACGAGCCCCGCCCTCTCGGGGTTGCGCACGACGTCCTCGTGGCAGATGTCCTTGAGGTGGGCCATGGTTATCGCCCCGTAGGACTCCTTCAGCCCCCGGACAAGCCCCGCCTCGGAGTCCGAGGCGGGGCTCGGGGGCCTCCTGCCCGCGTTGCCGTGCCTCAGGATCTCCTCGTCGGGCAGCCCCTCGCGGATCTGCGCCAGCAGGCGCGTGAGCTGCTTCCTCCCGTAGCCCGTCCTCTCCGATATCGCGGCGTACGTGTGCGCCGCGCCCTCCTCGCGCTCCCGCAGGAGCGAGACCGCCAGCCGCTTGTCCTTTTGCTGCGACATCCCGCATCACCTCCATGCGAGATTGTCTCGCCTCGATGGGACATTTTCCCTAAACGACAAACACAAAGTCATCCGAACACTTTAGCGGAACGGGGGCTTTCCCGGTTAGTCGAACACCCTATGGCTGGGGAGGATGACGCGCGGTCTGCGGATTCGCAGGGAGGCGGCCTTTTCGCGGGGCGTTCGGATGAGCTTGAGAGTATGGCTCCGCCATGCCCGCCCAAACCGATCCCGGGTTCATCCGAACGGGTCGCCGGAGGTCTATCCTATTGTCGGCCTCGGGTCTCTGGCAGATGGGCGGCGGCCCCCCCCTCTCAACTCGCGTCCGGTCCAGGGCGCGCGGGGCCAGGTCGAGTTCCCCGTAGGGGACCTCGCGGATCCCGAGCGCATCCATGAGCGCGCCCGCCTCCTCCGGCATGACGGCCTCGAGCATCGCGAGGGGGCTCAGCCCCACGAGCAACGGCCTGGGCATCGAGCTGAGCCGGTTCATCAGCTCCGCGCAGTCCCGCCCGTCCAGGGCGTCGAAGCTGATCCCGCGCCCTTGGGCAGGAGCTTTCGCAACTCCGCGTGGTTGCGCTCGCAGCCCGCCTTCTGCTGGGATTGGCGTACGCCACAGTAGAGCACGCGGCACCTAAGGAAGGCTCCAGCGAGGACCGGCTTCTCAAGCGCCCCGAAGTCGGAGAACTCGGCCCCGTTGTCCGCCATGACCAGGCTGAGGAGCCTCTTGAACGCCTCCCCGCCCAAAGCGCACTCGAGCGAGTCGAAGGCGCCCGCGACGGCCCCCGCGTCCTCTCGGGCAGCAGGAACGCCAGCTGTACGCGCGAGGACCGGTGGTACAGGGTGAGCGAGCACTGGACGTCGCGCACCCTCCCAATCGCGCAGTCCATCTCGCAGGCGGCCGCGCGCTCCTCACCGGGCGGGGACAGGAACGTCGCGCGGGAGCGCTCGGGGCCGTGCGCGGTGGGCCTGGGCTCGGCACGGCCCCTCCTCGGCTTGTAGCAGACCTTCCTCCTGAGGTCCATGTTGGACATGCCCGCGTAGCCACGCTCGATCCAGCGGTAGATGGTGGAGGGCGACACCTCGAGCTGCCCCCCCCCTTTTTTTTCTCGTCTCGATGATCTGGGCGGGCGAGAGCCCGCGCGCCACGTCGGCGCGCACCGCCGCCATCATCGCCTCGAAGTCCTCTTCGCGGGCGTTTACGCCCCGGTAGTGGTGGTACCTGCATCCGTTGCACATCCACGGCCGCCTCAGGAGCTTGGGGGCGCGCGTTCTCGGGGGCGCCTTCGACGCGCCCTCCCTTGCCGGGACTCTTGGCGACCGTGCGGTTGCGCCGCACCTCGTCGGACACCGTGGCGATCGACCTCCCGCTCTCGCGCCCGTTGGGCCTGCGCTCTATGACGGCCCCCCTCGGCCCTTTCCGGCCTGAAGCGGGACCCGAGAGAAAACACTAAGTGTTCGGATGGTTTCGCGATTCAAGCTGTTGATGTCCACTGTAAGGGACGTGTATTCGTTTTGCGTAGCACCAGGAGTGCCCACACTTAGTTTGTATAATGAATGGGTTTTAAGACTTCGATGCTGCGAGCACGCCGCAAATGAACAAGAGCAACATCCTTAAAGGAGAGTATCGTTGATTTTTAAATTGGCCAACATTCTGCTCGAGGACAATGACCGGGCTCGGAATTACCCCGACTTGTATTGCCGGACGAGTAGCCCCATCCCTGCATGCAAAGACGATGGCTCCTTCATTCTCTTTCCCTACTCGCAATTTGATTTCGCAACGTTCTTCAACGCGCTTTCTGTGAAAAAATGGCGACGGTATACGGTTGTCCGGAATGTCGGTGTTCATCTTGAGATCTCCGGTAAGGCAGAGGTGACATTCTGCCGCCTCGATGCGACAATGGCTGCTCCAAAACGGACGGTGCTCGGTTCGATAGAAGTTGATTCAGAAGCGTTCTCCGAGATCGATTACGATTTCGTTGGGGATGACGATGCCGATATGCTCGCTTTCGAACTTGTCACATATGGAATGTGTCGCATAAAGAACAGTTTCTACTACGCTTACGTCAATGAGGGCGATGTCCGTCCTGTTGAACTCGCTCTTTCCACAACAACGTTTAGACAAGAAGAGTTCATCCTTGCTAACATCGATTTGTTCAAGAAGGAAATCTTTGGCTGCCAAGATGACATAGCGCAGCACTTCACTATGCTCGTCATCGACAACGGTCGTACATTGGATGCCGAAACGCTGTCGGGTGATGGTGTAAGGGTGTTCCCGAATAAGAACGTGGGCGGGGCTGGTGGCTTCGCGCGAGGCATGATAGAGGCGATGCGCCTTGAAAAGCCTGCGACTCACGTGTTGCTCATGGATGACGATGTTCAGATTTCAACTGAAAGCCTGAAAAGAACTTATCAGCTGCTTTCGATCGTGAACGACGAATACAAGGATTCCTATGTAAGCGGTGCAATGATGTCCTATGAAAGGCAAAACGAGTTTCATGAGGATATCGGGTGGGTCCGAAACGACGGTCTATACGGCCCCATCAAGGCAAGCATGGAAGTTGATCTGTTGGAAAATGTGGTGGCCAACGATGTTATTGCCATTCAAAAACCTAATCGTTATGTTGGATGGTGGTATTGCTGCATTCCGGTTGAGACTATCAAGCGGATAGGACTTCCCCTGCCTGTGTTCATCAGAGGGGATGATGCTGAATACGGAAACCGGGGCGCTACGCACATTATCACAATGAATGGCATTTGCGTGTGGCATCTGACCCTTGCCTTAAAATATCGAGCTCATTTGGAGCGATATCAAGTTCCCCGGAACAGTCTGATTGCGCAATCGACAACAGGCGTGTACGCCCATGTCGATTTCATGGAGCAGTTCAGGCATAATTTTCAACTTGACTTGAAAACGTTTAACTACGATAGTGCCGAATTGTCGCTCATGGCGTTGGAAGACTATTTGAAAGGCCCTGAATTCATCATGGAGGATTGTGGGGAAGAGGTCCTGAAAAAGACCACGGTGAAGAACGAGAAACCTGTCGCTCTTGATCTGATAGAGGATGATCGGGTCGATCAGGTGGTAGTTGACCCTCGCATGCTTTACGATAATCCGCCGCGCTCGCTCTTTCAGCGGCTCGTGGATTACCTTTTTTATAACGGTCACCGTCTCCCCGACTTTCTTCTGAGGGGCGATCTTGCCGTGATTCCTTGGGATGGGTGGTTCTACCCATCGGGGTCCGTACGTATGCACAAAGAGGTGCTGGCTGTCACCAAGGACGGAAAGCAGGGGATTGTTCGCAAGATGGACAAACGGCGCTTCAAGGAACTCAATGGACGCTACAAGCGGTTGATGAGGCGCTATGAGCGTGATAAAGAGGAAGTGAAAGCTCGCTATGCTGCAGCGCGCGAGGAGATGACCTCGGAAGCGTTCTGGAGAAAGTATCTGGAGATCTAGCGTCTTCTCACCCCCGCGAAAGCCGGTAAGCCAGGCGCTTCGCCAGGGGCAAAGAGCGTTCGTAAGCGGCTTTGTAGGACGGCAGGATACGCTTGAAGCGCTTCACATCCTGGGGGTTGATGCGCTCCTGCATGCGCGCTATGCAGGAGCGCACGAGCGGATCCGATCGATCGAAGTCGTTCAGGAGCATCTCCAAGTAGGAGCAGCCTCGGCTGCAGTGCGCTTCCAGGACGCCTTCGTTTGAGACGTTGAGCCGGCGTACGATGTCGTCCATCTCCAGCCATCGGTCGGCGATGACGCAAGGGTCTTTGAGCCCTCCCGCCAGCGCGGCGGAGAACTCCCGGTAATGGTAAAGCGGCTCGTCAAGGTAGACGATGGAGCGCGCGGCGAGCATGGTCTCCATGAGGAAGGGGTTGTCGGTCCACCCGGCGCCCGGCGCCTCGACAAATGATATCCCGTTGTCTTGGAGGAAGTCTCTGCGGTAGATCGCGCTCCAGATGCTCGGATGGTGGAGCAGCAGCTCGGCATCGTCGTAGATGGTGAAGGGCTGGTTGGCGAAACGGACCTTTCCCAGATAGAAGCACGGCTCTACGTGCTCGTTCGGAGCGCCGGCCTCGCAGACGCGCCAGTACGCCGCCTTCACGATGTCCGGGGTGCCGTGCGCCTGCGCCGCTTGGCAGAGGGTTTTGTAGCAGGCGGGCGTCACGAAGTCGTCGGGTTCGACGATGCCCACGTACGTCCCCGACGACAGGGATATCCCTTCGTTCACGGCGCTTCCGTACCCGCCGTTTGCGCGATGGACGACGCGCAAACGTGGGACGCGCGCCTGCGCGTCGTCGAGGATCTGCGGAGACCCGTCTGTCGATCCGTCGTCCACGCAGATGATCTCCTGCACGCAGGACGCTTGGCATGCGAGGCTTTCCAGGCATTGCGCCAGGTAGCGTTCGACGTTGTACACAGGGACGACAACCGAGACGGTTGGAAGGGCCGAGGGGTCGTTGGTGCTATAGGTGGTGGGGTTCAATGTGATGTCCTTGCCGTAGGGGTGTTTTGAAAGCTCGAAAGAAAGCTGCGCATACGATGCGGTCCTCGGGATGCCTTGGTCAAGGCAAGGTTGCGTTCATGCGGCCTCACGGAGCGGCACCTCGTCTTTTTCTGCGCGCTTGCGGAGCGCGGGGCGCATGCGCTCGGGAGGGTTCGTCGCAATCTTCGCTATGTCCTGCGCGGTGGGCTGCATGCCTCAAGTATACCATCGCGATACAAGGAGGCGGGACGCATGCCCTGGAAGGGACGCAGGTTCCTGGCGCTTTTGACGCTCGGCTCGAAGACGGCTTTCTTCTGCCAAAAGCCGGCCCGATCTCTGCTAAACCAACGTTGGAACGGGTCCCGCCGGAGGCGGCTCGCGCGACAGGTCGGTCCGTGTCAGCGGTGGTTGAGCGGCAAGCCAAGCCGGCCTAAGAAAGCCGAAGCGCCATCTGGCTGGTTCCCGGAAGACGCGAGAAGCCAAAATGCTCGTAGAACGATGCCGCGTCTTCGTTGGCGGGTTCCACGATAAGCGCCCGCGCTCCGGCGATTGCCGCTACCTTCAAGGCGTTCTGGATGGCGTCGCGAAGAAGCGATGCGCCAAGCCCGCGGCCTTTGAAACGCTCGTCTACGCCCATCATGCCCAAAAGCACGGCGGGAACCTGAGCGGGCGCGTTGCGTGCGAACCATCCGCCGCAGACGTCCGCCCGAGAGACGGAATGCGAACTCAAGGTGTAGAAGCCGGCCACGTCGCTTTCATGGTAGACGACGTACACAACGGCAGATCCGCGTTTTCGCGCCGAGGCGGAATGGTCCCGCACCCAGCTATCGACGGTTTCGTCGCCGCAACTAAACCCTTCTATTCCCGTGCCGGTCGCAAGTTGAACGGGTTTCGAAAAGCCGCTCATTCCCAGATTGCTTTCCGGGAGAGGAGTTCCTGGACGGCTTCCGGCACGGGCGATTCCAGGATTTCGCAAAAGGCGTCGAACGCGTCGGGGGAGAGAAAGGTGGTGGTTGCTTCGGCGATGTCGCGCCGCGCGCTCTCGTCGAGATGCGCCGTGGCCCATTGAGTGAGCGTTTGGCCGCGAAGCGAAGCGGCCTGCTCGTAGCTTGCCCGTTGCGGCTGCGTGAGCCGAAGGTCCATCCGGTAACGCTTGTCATGCTTTTCCAGTGTTGTGGGCACGATCGCCCCCTTTCCCTTGGCTGCTTTGCTGGATACTGTACGTATTTTTTCCGTACGAATCAATATGAATCACGAAGGACGCACAGGAGCATCGTCGCGGGTTCGACGTGCCCGCTCTGCCCCGCGCAGCGGGCCGCGCACGCGTTGCGCCCGTGGCCGGTCGCGATGGCGAGCACAACAAGCTCGCCATCGCGTATCCCGCTTGCTGCGAGAACGTCTTGAAGTAGCCGATGCGGCTCTGGAACGCGAGCAGATGAAAGCGCGCGGTTTCTGGTCGCGCTTAAGGCAAAAACTAATCGGCAGTGGGCAGTGAATGCGGGGGGCGGCTTCGCCATACGGGCAACTCGCGCACCGATGTAGCTTCGCTTCGTCCCGGAGAGTGCACGCGGATGGGTGCGCAGTGATGGGGCGCAAGCATCCCATACCTCGGCTTGGAAGATAACATTGTCATGACGATATGTCATGACAATGTTATAATGCTTCCGTAGTCGTAAGGACTTCGGCGGCGGAGAAGAGAGGTGATGCAATGGTTACAGCTACGGTAGTGAAATCGGGCAACAGCAAGGCTATCAGCCTTCCAAAATCGCTCGGTGCCGTTGATTTCACGATAGGCAGCAAGGTGGAAATCGACTTGCTGGACGATTCAACGCTCGCAGTCAGATTGAAGTCGGACGCTGTCGGCAGGCTCCGGGCTTTTGACGAACTTATCAGATTCTCGGAAAGCGCGCCGAGTGTTCCGTGGGATGATGACAGTCGGGAAGCTGACAGAAAGCTGTTGGGTGATCGACTTGTCTAAGCTCAGAATCTTAGTCGATACCAACGTGCTGTTGGATTTGGTCTCGAAGGACAGGCCCGCACACGAAAGAGTTGTCCAAGCGGTGAGGAACGTCATCGCCGCTTCGGGTGAGATGCTGGTTGCGACAAGTTCGCTGAAAGACGTCTATTGCATATACGCCAGGCATTACGGATGCGAGAGCGCGGCCCACGAAGCCGTTTCGTATTTGGAAGACGTTTTCGATTTGAGAAGCCTAGAACCGAAGCACGTCAGAAAGGCCCTTCTTTCACCCGAACCCGACTTCGAGGATGGGATAGTGCGCGCCATTGCAGAGGATGAGGGTTGCGACTACATTCTCACGCGCGATGCCAAAGGGTTCGACGGCTCGAAAGCGCCGAAAATTGAACCGGAAGAGCTTTCCGTATTCGCAACTGAAAAGCGATGAGCAGGGTGCAAGACGAAGTGTGGGAAGCGTGTTAGGGTCGATGCGAGTCGCGTGCATGGTGTCGAGCGGCGCGGGGTGGTGTAATCGGGAAGCCGGCAAAGCCCGCTGTCTCTTAACTGGCTACGGGCGGCGCAGGTTGACATTAGGGTCGGTAGCTGCCGCTGCCGAAAGCCTGCGTCTTTCGGCTAGCCCTACCGGGAGCGCGGCCTCTACCTGATTTGCACCTACTAGGTACAAGACTCCGATGAGCGGTTTGCACCTATACGGCGCTTGTCAGGAGGCCGGCCTGCCCACTAAAGGGGCGGCAACGTCGTCGGCTTACGTCTCCTCCCAAGGGGGATGTTCCCCCTTGACCCCTGCGGGCACCTGCAATCAAAAAAGCGTGACATATTTTCCGAAGCTGTTTTAAGGCTGCGTCTGTGTACTCTAAGTTCCAGCTCATCGCAACCCGAACTCGCGCATAACTTCATCCATTGAGTAGGTTACGGGATTCGCTTCATAAGCTGCTTTTGCTTCTATCCAGTCTCGCATGTCCATTTCACCTTCGATTCTGTCAAGCGCCGACCCAAGCATAAAATCCGCCATGGATATGCCGTGCATTTTTGCGTACTCGCTGATAAGTTTCTTTTGGCTGCTTTTCATGCGCAGCGTATACGTCGTTTGAGCGTCTTGCGCTAGGGTACTCATACTTACTCCTTTCCGTTTATGTTGCATTGTGACATAAACGGAAAGAAAGGCTGCTCATAGACACGCAGGCGTGTTTGCGTTAAGGCGTGATTTTCTTGGCGATCTTGGAGGCCGGTGTGATAACAGGGTCGGCATCGAATTCGGCCTTGGCCTCATTCCAAGCCTTTAGGTCAAGCTCGTCCTTGATGCGCTCAAGAGCGGTGCGACGCATAAAATCAGATGCAGTCGCTCCGAATGCTTCATCGCGGTGCCGCACGCTCCGCTGCTAATCCGGGGTCGACAGGGGTCGGGTCGGCCCGTCGGGCAAAGCCCTGCCGGCGTTTCGGAAAGCCCCGCCGGCCCGACGGGCGGGGTCCTCCGAAGCGCCCGACCAGGGGAAGCTCGGCTCAAGAGTTGGCCAGCACAGGTCCGCGCCAGTCCTAACGGAGGGGTCCCGTAGGTCTGGATAGGTTTGGATTGGAGGGGCAGGACAGAGGGCTCATAGGCCTGGATTAGGGGGCAGGGCGCGCGGGCGACATGGCGGAGCTGTGTGCGGGTCGCCTTGCCGGGGCGCGGTGTAGTATCATGTTCCGGCGAGCCTCCGCTTGCCGCTGTTCTGGTGAATGGCAAGGCGAAAGAGCGGCAGCGGGGATTGGCGCTGTCGGAGGATGGATGTCGCACCCGAGGTAAGGACGGTGTCTGTGTTTTGCGCCAAAGGCGAATCGACCATGCGCGTATCGGTGGTTGTTCCCATCTACAACGCTGAGCGCTATCTGCGGCAGTGCCTGGACAGCCTTGCCGCGCAGCGGCTCGAAGGTGTGGAGTTCCTCTGCGTGGACGACGGTTCGACGGACGGGTCCGCGGCCATCGCGCGCGAGTACGCCAAGGCCGACCCCCGCTTCAAGGTGCTCTCGAAGCCCAACGGCGGGTACGGGCACGCCGTCAATTTCGGTTTCGATCGCGCGGAGGGGGACTACGTCGGCATCTTGGAGGCGGACGACTTCTGCGTGCCGGACATGTTCGAGCGCCTGCACGCGGTCGCCGTCGAGCACGACGCGGACGTGGTGCGGTCGAGCTACAACCTGTATTGGTCCAGGCCCGAGGAGCGCAGGGAGTTCCAAGAGTGCGCGCCCGAGGCCGAATGCGGGTTAGCGTTCGACCCGCGCGCCTTGACGGGCTGCTTCCTCTTGCCGCCGGCGCTGTGGTCGATGCTCGTGCGCCGATCCCTTGTCGCCGAAAACGGCTTGCGCTTCCTGGAAAGCCCGGGGGCGTCCTACCAGGACACGGCGTTTAGCTTCAAGGTGTGGGCTTGCGCCCGCCGCGCGGTGTACGTTCACGAGGCGTTGCTGGACTACCGGCAGGACAACGAGGCGTCGTCCATCAACCAAAAGGACAAGCTTCGCTGCGTGCCGGAGGAGTACGCCGAGCTGGAGCGCTTCCTGCGGGAGGGCGGCGCGCGCTTTGACGGGCTGCTTCCCATCATGATGAAGCGCAAGTTCGCCGCGTACGCGTGGAACTACGACCGTTTGGCCGCCGAGCTGCACCGCCCCTTCGCCGACCTGGCGGCGGGGGAGTTCCGCGGGGCGCTGTCCGAGGGGCTTATGGACCAGGACCTGTTCTCCTCCGACGAGTGGAGCGACCTGATGCTGCTTGCGCGGGATCCGGGGCGGTTCGTCGCCCTGCGCGACGGCGACGGGCGCGGGTTGAGGCGGTTTCGGCGGGCCGAGCGCGTGCGGCGCGCGCTGGGCGTGGGCAGCGGCAGGTAGCGCCCCCCGTGCGGGCGGCGCAGGACGTTCGAAGGACGGATATGAGCGACAACGAAGAGCGCGCGGGCGAGCAGACGGGCTGCGGCGGCGCCCGGCCCGAGGTGACGCTGGTCGTCACGGCGCACAACATGGAGGACTGCCTGGGGGAGGCCCTGGCGTCGCTGGCCGCGCAGACGTTCGGCGACTTTCGCGCCATCGTCGTGGAGGACGGGTCCTTGGACGGAACGTACGCGGTGGCCGAGGCGTTCTGCGCGTCGGACGGGCGCTTCTCGGTCGTGCGTACCGAGGGCCTGGGGGCCGCCGGCGCACGCACCAGGGGACTGGAGGTGGTGTAATCGCCGTT
>NZ_CBDTNW010000180.1:0-10222 GCF_965361815.1 Rubneribacter sp. | reverse complement strand
GTGACGTTATCCCCGTCCTCCTGTCACCCTCCTGTCACCGGCGATCGTAGCCTTGCGCAACGCCTTCCGAGTCGGCAGGCGTTGCCTTGCATGACGCCTTCCGGGCTTGCATGAGCGCTGGAAAGCTGGTCAGCATGCCGACCAGCTTTCCAGGTCGGTTGCGGCTGCCGGCCCGGACGCGCTTGCGCCGTTCCCGGCTACCTGCGTGGACGCGCATCCGGACTGGCCTTGCGCTCTTCCGCATCGCGGACCCAAGGGTCGTTCGCGTCGGCGTCCTCGCGAGCGTATTTGATCCAAGCGTCCTCTTTGCGCGCTTCGGCCACCCAGTCCTCCTTCGACTTCGTCAGCACGCTGCCGACGATGCACACGATGCCGCACAGGATGCCGCCCACCACAAACGCGATCCAGCTGACGGCGAAGCCGCCCTGCCCGCTGCGGATGGCGTCCTTCAGCATCCATTTGTCGAAGCCGCCTCCTGCGGCCATCTGGTCGGACAGCGGCACTATGCCCCACACCAAGAACACGATGAGGGCCAGCAGCATGATGACGCCGCAGAGTGCGCCCATGACGGATTCGGCGCGCACCGTTCGGGGCGTTTTGGTGGCGACGGTGGGAGGCACCTCGGCTCCGAGGTCTTGGCGATGCGCGATGTAGGTGAATTCGGACAGGTCGTACTTCGACTTCTGCATGCAGGTCCAGGTGATGATGCCCGCAGCTGCGGCTATCATGAGCAGAAACGCTGCGGTCACCAGGCTCTCCAGCATTTCATCGGCGGATGAGGCGCTGTTTTCGGGGGTGAGGGCAACCAGCAGGATCACCCCGGCGAAGATGAGCGCCACGCCCACGGCGATGAGGGCGGGGTAGCGGCTGCCGAAGCGGTTGAGCGTCTCGGCGGAGTAGCGCGGCTCGATGGCGGGGTTGCGGCGCTTGAACTCGCTGTGGCTCAGGCCGGCGACGATGCCCAGGGTCACGGCTGCGACCACGCACAGCATAAGAGCCGCTGCCTGCAGGTTCTCCGGCACGCCGAGGGCTTCCAGCACCTGTTGCGCGCTCACGCTGAAGATGGCGCACGCGACGCCGATGGCGACGGATGCGCTGTAGCGGTTCATGTGGCGGTCGTAGCGCTCGGTGTCGTTTTCCTTGGCAATATGGACGCTGCCGCGCATGAGGTCGTCCATGCTCACATGGAACAGGTCGCACAGCGCAAGCAGCTTGTCCATCTCCGGGTAGTTCGTGCCGGCTTCCCATTTGCTCACGGTCTGGCGCGACACGCCCAGCTGCTCGGCAAGGCCCTCCTGCGTGACGCCGTAGCGCTGGCGCAAATAGACGAGGTTTTCGGCGAAACTCATACGGGGTTCCCTTCTGTTATGCTCGGTTGCATGATACCCGAAGCGCGCCTCGGCCGCGGCGACGCCTCGCGGCCCTATGATGCCCGCGCGTCCCCGCCCGCTCCACCAACTTGGGCGCGCGTTTCGGCCTTTTTCGCGCACGCTCAGGTTGCGGGGGCGTGATCTGGGGGTTTGTGGGGACCAGTTTGCGTAATGCTGGGAACGCCGACGGGTTGGTTGCCGGGCGCGCGGGTCGGCGCGGGGCCGATTCGCTCGCATCTTGCCGACGGGCGCGAGATGAGGCGCGGCGCGGCAGCGGGCTTCGGGCCGCGAAGCCGCCCGGCTGCGGGGCGAGGTGGCGAGAAATCACCGAAGTCGGAAGGTTCGCGCCGCCCGTTGCGGACCGGCCCGCGAAGGGGAGGAGGCCGTCTTCCTGCGACCAGGCATTATGCGGGCGGCATCCGGGCGGATGCGCCCAGCGCGTGCGCGAGCCTTCCGACTTCGGTGATTTCTCGCCATTCGGAAGCGGTCCGGGCGGATAGGGCGGTGTCGACGGCGGGTCGGCGTCAGAAGAGATGCTGGTGGGAGGGGGCGACAGCGTGAGGGGTTGGCGGGAGAGGGCCGTCGGCAAAGGGCGGCTACCGACTCAGGGACGCTGCCAACGGGGGTCGCCAACGGGAGAGGCCGCCAGTAGGAGAGGGCCGCCGGCAAAAGGACGCCGCCGACGAGGAAGCGCCGGCGGCAAAGAGGCGCCGCCGACGGGAAGGGCCGCCGGCGGCGCAAGAGGGGGAGAGGGATCCCGCTTTCGATGCGCGTTTTACGCCTCAGAAGCGTCCCACGGTTCGAGGGCGCAGGCGTGGCGGGCGCCGATGCGGCCCCACACCATGTTCTCGGCGTTGTTGCCGCCCGATATGCCGTAGGTGTGCGCGGCGAAGTTGCCGAAGCAGCCGGCGGCGTACAACCGGGGAATGGGCTTGTCGTTCACGTCGAGCACCTGCGCGTGCTCGTTCTTCTTCGGGCCGCCGAGCGTCGAGCACCCGCCGGGGTAGATGGGCCAGGCGTAGTAGGGAGGGTTCTCGAGGGGCAGCAGGGTTTCGGCCGGGCGGCCGAACTCGGGGTCGCTGCCCGAGGCGCAGCATGCGTTGTACTGGTCGATGGTGGCTTTGAGCGTCTCCGCGTCCATCATGCCGGGGTCCACTTTCCGCATTTCCTCGACAAGCCCTTCAACGGTGTCGGCCGTTTTGAGCCATCCGCGTTCAAGCTCGGCTTTGTTGTCCTGGCTCCATCCGGGGAAGCGGCCCACCTCATCGGGCAGCGCGGACGAGTACATGCCGCGGGCGAGCTTCGCCGAGGGGTCGGGGCCGAGCTGTCCTGCGTCGAAGGCGGTTTGGTCGATGATGGCCCAGGTGGGGATCAGCGGGAAGTCGCAGATCTTGTCGTCGAACCTGAGGTACTCGTGCCATCCGACGTGCGGGCTGCTGCTGGCCTTCTCGTTGCGCCAGCGCTTTCCGGTGCGGTCCACCCAGATGTAATTGTCGGCCTTGGGGCTGAGCTGGATGGCGTAGGGGTACTCCTCGTCGTGGAAGTTGGGGTTGGCGCCGCCTATCATGCAGTTCATGTGCCACAGCTGCGCGCCCACGTCCTGCACCATCTTGATGCCGTCGCCGGTGTTGTACGGCCAGCCGTAGAAGCCGAGCGCCGGGTACACTTTGAGGTGCTCGTTTTTCAGGTCCTCGTTGAACTCGAAGCCGCCGATGGTCATCATCGTGGCCTTGCGGGCCTTGATGGCGATGCGCTTGCCGTCGTAGTCGGCCCAGCAGCCGAGGATCTCCAACGTGTCGGGGTTCTGGATGAGCTCTTCGTTCTCCACGCTGAACAGCACCTCGATGCCAAGCTCTTGGCGATGGGCGTCCATGATGTCCCAGAAGTTCATGCCGTAGCCCTCGATGGCGCCGATCTCCATGGAATCCGCGCCGGGCAGGAAGGGGTACTCGCAGCTTTCGGTGTAGCGGCTGGCCAGCGTGCCCTCGTTTTGTTGCCACGGCAGGCCCCACTTCGTGGCGTACTCGCCGTTGCGCACGGCCTCCTTCGCCCAGGCGTCGGCCATGACGTCGGGCGTGAGCCCGCGGCTGAACGACTTGATGTAGGTGGCGCAGCCCTCTTCGTCCACGGGGATGGTGAACTCGCCCAGGTTGATGGCCGAGTTGCCGCCGCCGCGCACGGGCGCTTTCTCCAGGATGAGGACTTCCGACTGCCCTTCGTCGGCGGCGGTCAGGGCGGTCCACATGCCCGCCCCTCCGTAGCCGATCACCAGCACATCGGTCTCGTAGTCCCAGCTTTCGGGCATCCAGTCGGGTTGCTGCCCGGATGCGCTCTCGGCGTCGGCGGCGCAGCCGCCGAGCGCGGCCGTGGCCACAAGCCCGGCTCCGGCCGCAGCGGCCCCTTTCAGAAACGAGCGCCGCGAAACGTCGTTGGTCGTGGTGGTTCCCATAATGCTCCTCCTTGTCGTTGCGATCCCGCCGTCGGGGGGGGGGTCGCGTTCTTTAGCTGTGGCAGGTGCCGCACTCGAACACGCCGGCGTGATGGCACGAAGCGCAGGTGCTCTCCGCCTCTTCGAGCGCGGGTGCGGCCTCGTGGGACGTGTGGCAGTCGATGCAGGCAAGGCTGTCGTGGTCGGGGCTGGCCGGCAGCGCGTGCGGGTTGACGGCGGTGCCCTTGTCGTCGGCAATCGTCACGTCGGTTGTTTGGGCTGCGATGGCCTCGCGGCTGTCGTGGCAGGCCAGGCAGGCGGCATCATCGACGTCGCTTGCTTGGAGCCTGGTGGCGGGCGTGCCCGACGCGCCGTTTTTGTGGGCGGCGGTCAAGCTTTGCTCGTCGGCGTGGCAGTCGGCGCAGACGTAGCCAAGCTGCGCGTGCGCCTGCGCAAGGCACCCCGGGGCCTCGGCGGACGACGCTTCCTTTTCGTGGCATGCCGCGCAATCGGCGTCGGGCGACCAGTTTGCGGCCGTTTCTGCGCCGTCGCTTGCAGAGGCGGCTGCCGCGTCCTGGTCGGTGGATTGCGAGGATGCTTGCGGAGCGCATCCGGCGAGCGCAAGGACGCCCGCAAGGCTCAACGATGCGCCCAAGGCGATGAGTCCGACTCGGTTTCCCATGAACTTCCCTCCTCTCGTTCGTTCGCGTTCCTGCGGTGCTCATGAAACGACGCGGCAGGCGGAAGGAAAACTGCCCGAGCGGTGGATTTTCGCCGGAGCATGAGTCCTCTACCCAGGAGGTAGAGGCGGCGGGGGAAGGTAGAGGCGGGGACGAAGGAGGGGCGGGAGCAGGAGCGGGAGTGGGAACAGGGCGAAGGAGGAGCGGGAGCAGGAGCGGGGGCGGGAACAGGGGCGGGAACAGGAGCAGGAGCAGGGCGCTACGCTCCCGCGGACTCCTCTATGATGTCGAGAAGCTCCTGCTGGGAGTGGACGTTCATCTTCTGGTAGATGTGGATGATGTGGGAGTGCGCCGTGCCTTCGCCGATGCCCAGCTTGCGGGCGATGACGCTTTGCGTGCGCCCTTGGGCGAGCAAGAGGAGCACTTCGCTCTCGCGAGCGGTGAGCCCGGCGTTTCGGGACGCTTCGGCGCAGCGTTGCGCGAGCGTGGGCGTTTCGGGCGGGTTGCGCTTGGCGGGGAGCGGCAGGACTTGAGCGATCAGCCGTTCGGGGAGGATGAGCATCGTCACCACGGCGAGCGCGAACATGGCCGCGCAGACGACGAGGGTCGGATCAAGGACTCCGGACGACAGCGCGTCGATCAGGGGACCGTGTAGGCCGACGCCAAGCCCCATCCCTCCGAAATTCGCCGCCATGCCCAGTCCCAGCGTTTGCCAGGAGCGAGGGCGATGATCGTGGGCCAATCCCACGATCACGCACCAGAACAGCACGTCGAACAACTTGTATCCCGAGGCGGCGGCGAACGAGGCGAACGGCGTGTGCTCGCCGGGCAGCACAAGCATCAGCAGCAAAGATCCGAACAGCACCGGGAACGAGAGCCGGTACAAGCTCATGCGGCTGATGCGCCCCCGCAAAACGACGACGCAGAGCAGCGCAAGCGTCACGCCCGCGTTCGCCAGGTTACGCGCTGATTGGAATCCTTCTCCAGTTGCCGTCAGGAAGGGGGGCAGCGAGGTGTTGACCAGGTTGAACACAAGGGTGAATGCGAAAATCGACAGGCAGAGCCTCCCGAGGTGCGGCGGATCCGTCCAGGGGGGGGGGTGGTCTTGTCTTTGCCCTCCTGCGCGATGCTCCAGGTTCCGGCGTCAAAGCCTCGGTAAAGAAGCGCGAACGACCCCAAGGGCAGCATGACGAACGCGAGCAGTGCGGTTTCGGCGGAATCGCCGAAGCGCGAAAGGGCGGTGAGGATGGCGGCGAACAGCATAGCGCATACGGTGTGGAGGTCGGTGCGCGCAGGCGACAGCGAGGCCATCTTGTCTCCCCAAAGCGTTTGCGCAAGTCCGGCCCCTATGCCGACGAAAGAAAGGCCGATTCCCGCGGGAAGGCCCCATCCTGCTTCGATTCCCGCGTAGGTCAGAAGAACTCCCAGGATCGAAAACGCTCCCGCCGCAAGAAGCGAGAACGTGCGAACCTGCGGCGAGGGGGCCTTTCGCGAGGCGATGCACAGAACAAGGCAGGCGGCTGCTCCGGGAAGGAAAAACCAAAGCCTCTCATCCACGTTGATGGCGAGCAGACTCGGCACGGGCAGTGCGAACACAAGGGAGATCCAAGCCCGGCACAGACCGAACCCGAGAAAATCCCAGTCGAACGTGCGAGTGGAAAAAAGCGTTCGCGCTTTAGGCAAGGTGCGCATAAATCCCCATCCCCTTGATGCGGCAGAAGCGTCATCGCGCCCCATCGGCAATGGCGATGGGGGCGTTGCTTCTGCCATTATGGCCGAGATGAAGGTGCGTGGCAAATGGCGGGGGGCAGCGGACGGCAGCGCTGAGGTGCCCGCGTTTTGCCAATTACCTTGTATCATCTTGGAAAGATCGGGAAAGCTTTTGGTCGAAACTGATGAGATCCTGATGGGAATGGATGTCTAGCTTCGTATAGATGCTGCGGATATGGGAGCGTACGGTATTGCGCGAAATAAGAAGCTCTTTCTGCACGAAATTGCAGTCCCTGCCAAGCCTCAGCAGTTCGTATACTTCTATCTCGCGAGCGGTGAGCAGGTAAAACTCTTTGAGGTAATCATCGAGTTCCTTGCGCGGCAACGCGGTCTTCGTGCAGTCCGCGTCCGTTAGGTTCTCAATGGCGCCAACCGGCCTGATCCGCTCGGCCAAATCATCGAACAGGAATGCATTGCGCATGATCACGATGTAAGCGAGAAACAGAAATGCGATCACGCATAGTGGAATGGGCGACAAAATCGCAGAATAGCCAGATAGTTGAGTCGAGATGTCGCGGAATAGAAGTCCGATGAGGCTGCCCAATGCCAGGACTGATCGGCCGTATGTCAGCATGGGAAGTACCGCAGTTTCGTTCTTCGATCCCACGATGCTCAGCGCATACCAGTAGAAAACCAGGTCGTAAAGCTCGCTTCCTGCAAGGGATACGCTGCGTACAAGGCTATGGGCTTGGCCCGGGTAGGCAAGCTCGATCACCAACGCGACTATCACGAAACAAGCGCCACCTTTGAAAAGGGTGTCAGCCGAAAGCGTCGTGCGTTGTATCAGGTAGCAAACCGAGAGAACAAGAAGAGGCGCAAGTGTGAAGACGCTTAAAGGATCAATAGCGCCCGAGGCGTCTCCGCGCGAGATGTAGCCGTACACCAATGATATCACGAAGAATAGCCCGAAGAAGCTGCTATTGAGAGGGATGAACGAGAACGGATTCGTTCCGGCCAAGTTGTAAGGCGATTGGATGTTGCGGTATTTTGCGAGGACAGGGGCGGCAGACGCGGAGGCGAAGAAGAGCGCAAAGGATGCAAGGGCGATGCAGGAGAGGCCGGCTTCAAAATCGAGACGCCCCGATAAGAAGATTATTGGATGGCTGATGGCCAAGCTTGTGGCAAGCACAAAAGCGCAGGCAATGCGGTTTAGGGGCATGAGCGCGAGCGTCGCCCTGATGTCCATCCAGAAGATGCCCACGGCCATGAGGACCGTTCCTGCTGTGATAATTACAGGTGATCCCGTTTGCGCATTTGCGAAAAGGGCGGCTGCGGAGGCAATGACGAACCCCAGAGCCACTTGCGTGAATCTTTCATGCGCCACAAACGATGGGCGAATTTGGGAGACGATGGCAAATCCGAGAAATATAGCCAGTGGAAGAGCGTTTGAGCCAGCTCCTACGAGTGAGTCAAACTGAGGAAATACGGTGAAGGAGAAGACCCAGTGGTTGAAAAGTGCCAGCACGAAGACGGGCACCGATTTGACGGATGGTTTCATGCCGCCCCTCCTTTGTCCCCCTATGGTTCGCAAGCGTCTGCTCGAACAGAATAGCAGTGTCGGCTTGGATTCCCCTAGTCCTGTTGGGGTGAGGGATATGGGTGATATTTCATGCCGTCGGGAGGATCAGGAAAAGCGCTTGCAGCCGCATACTTGCGAATGCGGCTGCAAGCGGTATCGCCGCACATACATGGAATCGCAAGGAAAGGAAGGGATCATGGCAATGAACTTGAGCCGTCGCGACGCACTGAGGGCGGCAGGCGTTTTGGGGGGCGGTGCCGCGTTGGCGGCTCTTGCCGGATGCGCGCCCACCAACATGGCGGGAAGCGCAGGTGATGGCAAAGCAGGATCCGCCACTCAGGGTGGTGATTGGTTGGGGGAGGCGCCTGCCGTTTCGAAAAAGGACTGCACGGCGACGTTCGAATCGGATGTGGTTGTGCTTGGGTCGGCCGTGGCCGGCTCTTTGGCGGCCCTTGCCGCCGAAGACGAGGGGGCGCAGGTGACGGTGCTGGAAAAATGGTCGTCATTTCACTACGGTGGTTTCGGAGCTGCATTTGTCAATTCGAAGTACCAGCTTGAAAGGGGATTGCCCGAGTACGATCCGCAGGAGATCCTCACGGACATCAATCGCAGCCTGTGCTACCGTTGTGATGCGAAGCTATGGGCGTTATGGGCGTTTCACAGTGGCGAGATCCTGGACTGGTTGGTCGAAAAGGTGCTTGCCGACAGTGGTATCGCCATTACGGCCAAAGGATTTGGTTTTGAGGATCGCACCAGCGAGATCAGTCCGTTCTACGACACGGTTGTGGAGATTGGCGATCCGGAGGTGGGCGATAATTATCGTGAATTCGTCCAAACGTTGCACGACTACCTGATGGGGGTTGGCGTCGAGTTCAAGTTTGAAACTCCGGCCGTCAAGCTCGATCAGGACGAAGCAGGACGTGTGGTGGGCGTGATCGCCCAGAATGCGGCCGGCGATTATGAGTACTATGCCGCCAAAAAAGGGGTGGTGGTATGCACCGGTGGATTCGGGCACAACGACGATATGATAGATGAGTTTTTTAGTCCGCGCATTGCTCGCTTCTTGAGGGAGCAGAACTGGTACAACGGTGTCATGCAGACTGACAAGACGCCCGAGATCCCGCTCGATACAGGCGATGGTCACAAGATGCTTTGCTGGGCAGGTGCGCAGATGGAGGAGAAGACGCACCCCTACAACTCATGGCCTACCAGTCCGCTATGTGGTGTGCCCGTACTCATGGTGAATCAGCGTGGTTATCGATTCCTGAACGAGGCGACCTCGTTTCTGAACATACCGCACGTGGTTGCCGAACAGCCGGGGGACGATCTGGCATATTGGAAGATTTTGGACCAGGCTTCGCTTGACGGAGAGTTGCCCAGCGCCTTCAACGGCGTTATGCCGAAGGGGGCCGTGGATGTGAGTACCACCGAGCTCAAGGCTGATACGCTTGAGGAGCTTGCGGAGCAAATGGACATAGATCCGGATGTGCTCAAGGCTACGGTGGATCGTTACAACGAAATGTGCGCGAACGGGTTCGACGAAGATTACGGCAAGCTTCCCAAGTACCTGCTCCCTGTCTCGACGCCGCCGTTTCATGCAGTAAAGGAGACGCTTGTGTGCGCCGTGACCATGGGCGGCGTGAAATGCGATGGTGATTTGCGCGTGGTTGACGCCGACGGCGCCCCCATTCCCGGCATTTATGCGGCCGGCAATACAGTCGGACGACGTTTCGGCTGGTCGTATGAGGCAAGTCACATTGGTTTGACGAATTCCTTGGCTATAGTTCACGGCTACTTCGCCGGCAAAAACTGCGCCACCTCTTAGATGTCTTCGAAGACGGCGTGTCTTTTTGGCAAAGTTTCGAAAAAGATGGAATGGTGCGGGCGTTTTGCGGCGGGACGCCCGCACCGCTGGAAGGCGGAATGCGCGACGAGGCGCGATGACGGTCGAGTTGGAGCTGGAACGGCCGCTGCGGATGGCGATGCGAACCGGAGTTGGCGCAGGCCGCTGTGGACGGTGGCCGGTCGGAGCCGGTCCTCCCGCACTCCTTTCTGCATCTCCTTCCTCGTAGCCGTTGAGTCGTTTCGTTCGCGGGCACGCCGGGCGCACACTGCGGCCTACTATGGCAGGAGGAAGCCATCACGTTGAGGGGTGCGAAGATCCCAGAGGCAGGAGAAGGCGATGAGTGTCAAGCTTGTGGCAAGCGACATGGACGGGTGCGTTCTCCGAAGCGGGAAACGTGCGGTTTTGCGCCCTCGAATCAAACGCCCCGGAGGTTTGATGGCCGGGAAGTCTTGGAGGAGGCACGCCCGAGCCGCCGGGCCGTGCTGCGGTTTCGCGCTTGGATGGGCCGCCTTCGAATCGAACGAGGTTCTTGTTGCGTATAATGGCGGCATGAAAGATTTCTCTTCGCAAAGCAGCGCGGCGGCCGCTGCCGGGCACGAACCCGCCGCC
>NZ_CBDTNW010000179.1:0-10065 GCF_965361815.1 Rubneribacter sp. | reverse complement strand
GGGAGGAAATTGTGGGTATAGGGGTGTTGGGGCGTTTGTTGGAGGAACCTCCAAACCCCTTTTGCGCCCCCACGCTGCTCGTGCTGGAGGACGGGACGACGTTCCGCGGCACGGCGTGCGCGGCGGCGGGGGAGGTGTTCGGCGAGATCTGCTTCAACACCTCGATGGAGGGGTATCTGGAGGTCGTCACCGACCCGTCGTACGCGGGGCAGATCGTCGCGATGACGTATCCTCAGATCGGCAACTACGGCGTGAACCCGGATGACTGCCAGTCGGGCGCGCCCGCGCTGCGGGGCCTGGTGGTGCGCGATATGTGCGCCGCCCCCTCGAACTGGCGCAGCACCATGAGCCTGCCCGACTACCTGCGCGAGCGCGGCGTGGTGGCCATCGAGGGCGTGGACACGCGTGCGCTCGTGCGCCATGTGCGCGAGCGCGGCGCCATGCGCGCCGTGCTGTCCACCGAGGACGCCGACGAGGCGAGCCTGCTTGCGAAGGTGCGCACGAGCGGCTCCATCGTGGGCGCGAACCTGGCGGCCGGCGTGTCGTGCAAGGCGCCCTACCGGTTCAAGCCCGCCGACCTGCCGGAAAGCCAGGCGTTCGCGCTCGTCCCGCCTGCGCAGGCGCGTTTCTCGGTGGTCGCCTACGACTGCGGTGCGAAGCGCTCCATCCTGCAGAACCTCGTGCGCGCAGGGTGCGATCTGACCGTGGTGCCGTGGGACACGCCGGCCGAGGACGTGCTGGCAAGGCGGCCCGACGGCGTGTTCCTGTCGAACGGCCCCGGCGATCCTGAGGCCGTGGAGGGCACGTACACCCAGGTGGAGAAGCTGCTCGGGCACGTGCCCGTGTTCGGCATCTGCCTGGGGCACCAGATGATCGGCAAGGCGGCGGGCGCGCAGGTGGAGAAGCTCAAGTTCGGCCACCGCGGCGGCAACCATCCCGTGATGAACCTGCTTGCGGGCCGCGTGGAGATCACGGCGCAAAACCACGGATTCGGCATCGTGTTTCCGAGCTTGGGGCCGCTCATGCCGGAGTTCTCGGGCGGTAAGACGGCGCATCCGGCCGACGGCGACCTGCGCTTCTGGGCGCGCGCCGGCATCGCGCCCGTCGTGCGCAACGATCGCTTCGGCCGCATCCGCCTCACGCACGTGAACCTCAACGACGGCACGGCGGAGGGCATCGCGTTTCTGGACATCCCCGCGTTCAGCGTGCAGTACCATCCTGAGGCCGCGCCCGGCCCCACCGACGCGCACTACCTGTTCACGGCGTTCATGCGGCTGATGGGAGGTCGCGGGGACTATCTGGATATCGACATCGCGCGGGACCGCCTGGCCGGCTGGACGTTCGGCGCGCGGCAGGCTGCGGCGCCGGGAGCTGCGTGCCGCGTGCCGGCGACGGAAGGAGGCGCCCATGCCTAAGCGCACCGACATCGAAACCATCCTTGTCATCGGATCCGGCCCCATCGTCATCGGGCAGGCGTGCGAGTTCGACTACTCGGGCGCGCAGGCGTGCAAAATGCTGAAATCTGACGGCTATCGCGTGGTGCTCGTGAACTCCAACCCCGCCACCATCATGACCGATCCCGAGCTGGCCGACCGCACCTACGTGGAACCCATCACGGCCGAGTTTGTGGAGCAAGTCATCGAACGCGAGCGGCCCGACGCGCTGCTGCCTACGCTCGGCGGGCAAACCGGCCTCAACACCGCGGTGGAGCTGGCGAAATCCGGCGTGCTGGACAAGCACGGCGTGGAGATGATCGGCTGCGACCTTGAGGCCATCGAGCGCGGCGAGGACCGCAGGCTCTTCAACGACTGCATGGCCGATCTGGGGATCGAGACGGCGCGCTCGGGCTACGCCTACTCCGTGGCCGACGCCGAAGCTATCGTGGACGAGATCGGCTACCCCGTGGTGCTGCGCCCCTCGTTCACGCTCGGCGGCGCGGGCGGCGGCATTGCGCACGACCGCGACGAGCTTGCCCTCATCGTGGGCCAGGGTCTGGAGCTCTCGCCGGCCGGCGAGGTGCTCGTGGAGGAGAGCATCGAGGGGTGGAAGGAGTTCGAGATGGAGGTGATGCGCGATGCCGCCGGCAACGGCATCGTCGTGTGCTCCATCGAGAACTTTGACGCCATGGGCGTGCACACGGGCGATTCCATCACCGTGGCCCCCGCGCAGACGCTCTCGGATGTGGAGTACCAGCGCATGCGCGCAGCGTCGCTCGCCATTTTGGAGAAGATCGGCGTGGAGACGGGCGGTTCGAACGTGCAGTTCGCCGTGAATCCTGAAAACGGCCGCATGATCGTCATCGAGATGAACCCGCGCGTGTCGCGCTCCTCGGCGCTGGCCTCGAAGGCCACCGGTTTCCCCATCGCGAAGGCGGCGGCGAAGCTGGCCGTGGGCTACACGCTTGACGAGATCGTGAACGACGTCACCAAGGTCACGCCTGCCTGCTTCGAGCCGTCCATCGACTACTGCGTGGTGAAGGTGCCGCGCTTCGCGTTCGAGAAGTTCCAAGGCGCCGACGACACGCTGTCCACCCGCATGAAGGCCGTCGGCGAGGTCATGGCCATCGGCCGCACGTTCGAGGAGGCGCTCGGCAAGGCCCTGCGCTCGCTGGAGAACGGCCGCGCGGGACTGGGCGCGGACGGCGCGGGTAACGAGGGCGCGCTTCCCGACGCCGAGCTGGAGGGCCTCGTGCGCCGTCCCACCGCCGACCGCGTGTTCTATCTGGCCGAGGCGCTGCGCCGCGGCTGGCCGGTCGAGCGCGTGAGCGCGAAAAGCGGGGTGGACCCGTTTTTCGTGGCGCGCATGGCCGATGTGGTGCGCGTGCAGGAGAACCTGCGCGGCAAGGCGCTCGACGAGCTTGACGCCGATGCGTTCCGCCTGCTCAAACGCTATGGGTTGTCAGACGTGCAGATCGCGCGCCTCACGGGTTCCGACGAGGCCACCGTGCGCACGTGCCGCAAGATGCTGCACGTGGTGCCGGCATTCAAAACGGTTGACACCTGCGCGGCGGAGTTTCTGAGCACCACGGCCTACCGCTACAAAACCTACGACGCCGACGAGACGGAAGCGCCCGGCCCGCGCACGCGCAAACGCGTCATGATCCTGGGCGCGGGCCCGAACCGCATCGGTCAGGGCATCGAGTTCGACTACTGCTGCGTGCACGCCTCCTACGCGCTTGCCGAGGCCGGGTTCGAGACCATCATGGTGAACTGCAACCCGGAAACGGTGTCCACCGACTACGACACCTCCGACAAGCTCTACTTCGAACCGCTCACGTTCGAGGACGTGATGGATGTGGTGGATGCGGAGCGGCCCGACGGCGTGGTGGTCACCCTTGGCGGGCAAACGCCGCTCAAGCTGGCGAACGCCCTGGCCGCAGCCGGCGTGCCCATCATGGGCACCTCGCCGGAGGCTATCGATCTGGCCGAGGACCGCGACCGGTTCAGCGCTATTCTGGACGAGCTTTCCATCGCGTACCCCGCTGCCGGCATGGCCTCCACCTACCAGGAGGCGTGCGTCGTGGCCGACCAGATAGGCTTTCCTTTGCTCGTGCGCCCCAGCTACGTGCTGGGCGGGCGTGGCATGGGCATCGTCTACGACGGCGCCCAGCTGGAGAAGTACATGACCGAGGCCGCCAAGATCACGCCCGATCACCCGGTGTACCTGGACCGGTTTTTGGAAGGCGCCGTGGAGGTGGACCTCGACGCGCTTTGCGATGGCGAGCAGGCGTACGTGGGCGGCGTGCTCGAGCACATCGAGATGGCCGGCATCCACTCGGGAGACTCGGCCTGCTGCACGCCGCCGTTCGCGCTCTCGGAGGCGCTGGTGTCGCAGCTGAGAAGCATCGCGCGCCGGTTGGCCCTGCGTCTGGGGGTGGTGGGGCTCATCAACGTGCAGTTCGCCATCAAAGACCAGGTCATCTACATCATCGAGGCCAACCCGCGCGCCAGCCGCACCGTGCCCTTCGCCTCCAAGGCCTCAGGTGTGCCGCTGGCGAAGTGCGCTGCCCGCATCATGGCGGGGGAGAGGATCGCTGACTTGGGCCTGCCGCCCGACGACCGCCGGCCGGAGCACTACAGCGTGAAGGAGGCCGTCATGCCCTTCGGCCGCTTCCCTGGCGCGGACACGGTGCTCGGGCCGGAGATGAAGTCAACCGGCGAGGTCATGGGCATCGCGCGGAACTTCCCGGCGGCCTTCGCCAAAACGCAGCTGGCCATCAGCTACGCGCTGCCCCAAGGCGGCACGGTGTTCGTCAGCGTGTGCGACCGCGACAAACGCGCCGTCGTGAGCATCGCGCGCGACATCGTGCGGCTGGGCTTTCACGTGGTGGCCACCGCCGGCACGGCGCGCACGCTGCGCGCGGCCGGCATCGAATGCGACGAGGTGAAAAAGGTGCACGAAGGCTCGCCCAACGTGCGCGACATGATAGCGGCGGGCGAGGTGGCCCTCATGATCAACACCCCCTTCGGCCACGCCACCCGTGCCGACGGCTACGAGCTGCGCTTGGAGGCCGTCAAGCACGGCGTGACCCACGTCACCAACCTCGCCGGCGCCCAGGCCATGGTGGCCGGCATGGAGGTGGCCCGCTCCGCCGGCCTCACCGCCGTAGCCCTGCAAGACCTCCCGCAGTGGGAGCCGATGCGCTGACGCTGCCGCCGGATGGCGCGTCGCGCTTCGCGCGCCATCCGGCCCTCTTGCGATCGATTCTCCTTCGTGATAAGATATCTCTATAGATATCTAGGAGGCGCGCTATGATCGAACCACTGAGAAAACCCACGCGTCTGTGTTCGTGGGGCACATCGCGTGCCGTGCGCATTCCACGCGAGGTGTGCGAGCGCGTGGGTGTGAACCTGGGGTCGGCGCTTGACATGATCGTCGGCCATGACGAGCGAGGCTCGTTCATCATGCTGCGTCCCGAAACCGAGCATCGTGTCGTGTGCGATGTTCCTTACGTGTCCATGGAGGAGGCGTTCTCGGCCTACGACGGCGATTACCTTCCTGGCGAATGCGATTGGGGCGAGGATGTTGGCAAAGAGGTTGTCTCATGAGGGGCGTTCTCGAGCAAGGAGACCTCATCGAGGTGGATTTCAACCCTTCTGTCGGTCACGAGCCTGCCAAGGTTCGTCCTGCCGTCGTCGTGAGCGGCTACGGGTTCAACGCTCGTTCGAGTCTTGTGGTTGTAGTGCCTGTGACCAGCAAAGACAATGGTTACCCGTTGCACCTTCCGGTTATGGGCACTTCCGGTGCCGTAGGGTTCGCCTGCGTCGAGCAGGTTCGCAGCATCGACCTTGCCCGGCGAGGTTACCGTTTCATCGGAAGCGCAGATGATGCCACGATGCGCTCGATCCTCGGGCATCTTCGCGGCGTGCTGGAGCTGAGGTGAGGCGAATACGTTTCAGAACGCTGCTCACCGGATGACGGCAAGCGCCAACGCGTTAGAATGATTGAGAAATGTTTGGTGAAAAGCGGTGCCATGGTCGATACCAAGATATACACGATTGACGAGCTGACGGGGATGCTCAAACCCATCATGGCGCGTGAATTTTTTCGCGGGCATTCGATTTTCGATATCGCAGAAGAGCTTCACGAGGCATCTGGAAAGCGCGTCGACGTTTACGAGAGAAGCGAGCTTCCTGATGCAAGTCCTCTTCTCGAGGCCATCGAGGTCGAAGGCGTAACGATATGGCAACGAGATAAATGTTCTCGCGCGTGGACAAAACATCCTTGAATCCGAACGATAAGCATATGAGCAACGGGCAGCGTATTGTCCGTCGTCTGAATTCGGGCGACGATCTGCGGGCAGTGGCGGGGGTGTATGCGGCGAGCTGGCGGGCGGCCTATCGGGGGCTGGTGCCGCAGGCGTACCTCGACGCGCTCTCGCCCGACGATTGGACGGGGTCGCTCGCCGCCCGCGCCCGCCGCACCTGGATCGCGTGCGAGGGCGGCGAGGTGGTGGGCGTCAGCACCTATGGCCCTGCGCGCGACGAGGCCTTTTTCTCATGGGGCGAGGTTGTCTCGATCTACGTGCGACCCGAGCACCTGCACGCCGGTTGGGGGTCGCGCCTGCTGCAGGCCTCCCTCGACGCGTTGAGCGCCGAGGGGTTCGCCTCCGTCTGCCTGTGGGTGCTCGAAGGAAACGCGGCGGCGCGCGCGTTCTACGAGCGGTGCGGCTTCGTCTGCAACGGCGACGTCCTTGACGTTGAGGTGGGCGGCGCGCCGCTGCGCGAAGTGCGCTACGTGCGGGCGCTCGAGCGCACGAACGCCACGAGGCCGCATTCGTAGGGGTGGTCGAGGTAGAGCACGTCGGCGTCGTCGGGCTTGAAGCGCAGCATCTTGAGCACGATGGCCAGGTCGCCGCCGCCTCCCAGGATCATGAGCAGCCCGATTCCCAACCAGAGGATGGACCCGGTGACGTACGCGACGGCCACCGGCACGAGGCTGAGCACGATGGTGGGCGCGAGCGCGCCTGCGACGTAGGCGCGCCGGGACAGCGGCTCGTCGCACGTGCAGTACGGCGTGAGGTACTTCCAAATCACACCGAACGAGACGGCCTTCCAATGCCGCTTCGCGCAGATGCCCCACACCAGGCCGTGGATGAGCTCGTGCGCGACGATGAGCGCGAGGAAGGCGACGAGAACGAGCAGCATCCCGAAGAGATCGAACGTGCCGCCGCCTTCGGGGTGCAGCAGGAAGAACCCGATACCGCAGGGTCGAGCGGCAGCGCGCCCCGCTCGTCGGGATGCAGCGCCGCCCGCCCGTCGGCGACGGCGTCCATGTTCCCCTATCGAGGCCGCAAGCGCAAGGTTCGCCAAGCGCTTTGCCAAAGCATCGACACCTTCGCTGCCTTCCTCATCAAGGCGTCTTGTATAGTCTAAAAACTTGGACGATAATAGAAAATCGTTCTATGATGGGGAGTCAACGAAAGGCACTCATGGACATCGACAGGCTTCTGCTCAATCCCGCGCGCCTGCGCATCATGCAGTACCTGCGCCTGCGCGGCCGCGTGCGCACATCGGACATTGTGGAGCACTTGGACGACGTGCCGTGCGCAACGGTGTACCACCACGTGAAGCTGCTCGAGGAGCACGGCATGATCGAGGTGGTGGAAGAACGTCTCGTGCGCGGGGTCGTTGAGAAGGTGTACGCGCTCGCGCGAAGCCGCGCATGAACTTCCACGAGTTCGGGCCCGAAGACGCCTCGTGCATCATCCTGATCCACGGCGGCGGCAACTGCTGGTGGAACTATCTGCGCCAGGCGCGTGCCCTGTCGGATCGCTACCGCGTGGTGCTGCCCACGATGGACGGGCACGGCGAGGAGCGCGACGTTCCCTACGTGTCCACCGAGGCCACGGCCGACAAGCTGCTGGCCTATATCGACGAGCGGTGCGGCGGGCGCGTGTTCGCGCTCGGCGGCGTGTCGCTGGGCGGCCAGATCGTCATGGAGCTGCTGGCGCGCCGTCCCGACGTGGCCGAAAAGGCCATCATCGACGGCAGCCTGTGCATCCCGCAGCCTTTCATGGCCCTCTGCTGCATCGCGCTCGTGCGCACGTGCTGGGGCCTCATGTTCGGCGAGAAGGCGGCGCGGCGCCAGATCAAAGCCATGCCGAAGGTGCTGCCGGCGAAGATGCTCTACCCCGACGAGCTTGTCGCCCGCTACCTTGAGGACATGCCGCGCCTGCCCAAGCAGACCATGGTGAGCATCTACAACACGTACATGCGCCGCTACCGGCTCAAAGACGGCGTGCGCACCACGAAGGCCGAGGTGCAGTACTGGTACGGCGAGAAAGAGATGGAATGTGTGAAGAAGTCGGCCCGGCTCTTCCAAAGCTATGTGGGGTCGGCCGTCCTTTACGAAGCGAAGGGCTACGATCACGGCTACCTGTCCATCTACCTGCCCGAAGAGTGGCTCGCCCGCGCCGTGCCCTTCTTCGAAGGCGATGCCTGACGCCGGTTTACGACCGAAAGCGATGCCGATGGCGGCCCTTTTCGATCGTTTGCGCTCCTTGCTTGGAGTTTTCTCGCGCATTCCTTCAAGGCGCAGGCCCTCTCAGCAGCGATGATGCTACAATCAGCGCCGAAGAGGCACGCACGCTGCCGTCAACGATGCGGCGGCTTCGATGAGAGGGAAGGTACGCACGTGGCACTGGTCAACGAGAGGGCGCGCATCCTCGAGAACGAATGCGTGGGCCCGAGCCTCTACCTCATGGAGCTTTCCGCGCCGCAGATAGCGGCCAGCGCGAAGCCGGGGCAGTTCGTGCACATGAAGGTGCCGGGCAAGGAGGCGCACATCCTGCGGCGCCCGTTCGGCATCTACTCGCGCGACGCCGCCGCAGGGACGCTGGAGATCCTCTATCAGGTGGTGGGGTTCGGCACCGACCACATGTCGCGCATCGAGCCGGAGCGCGCCGACCACGTGTCCGGCGCGGAGCTCATCGGCCCGGTCGGCCGGCCCTGGCAGCCGCCTAAGGGCGCGCGGCGCGTGCTGGTGGTGTGCGGCGGCGCGGGCGCGGCCCCGCTGTACATGCTCTGCGAGCAGCTGGTTGCCTTGGGCGTGCGCACCGACGTGGTGCTGGGCGCGCAAACGAAGGAGGCCCTCGTGTTCCGCAGCCGCTTCGAGGAGCTGCTGGCCAAGGGCGCGAGCTGCGGCTGCGGGGCGCCTCGCTGCTCCACCGACGACGGCAGCTTCGGACGCGCGGGCTTTTGCACGCCGCTTGCGCAGGAGGCGCTCGCCGAGGCGGCCGAAGCGGGCGAGCCCTACGATTACGTGGCCGTGTGCGGCCCCGAGCCTCTCATGAAGGCGGTGGCGCGCATGGCGGCCGCGGCGGACGTGCCCTGCGAGGTGTCCCTGGAGAAGCGCATGGCGTGCGGCGTGGGCGCTTGCCTGTCGTGCGTGGTGGACACGGTGGACGGCAAGCGGCGGGCCTGCGTGGACGGACCCGTCTTCGATGCGCGGAAGGTGGTGTGGTAGATGTCCGGAGTGGAGAACGCGCTTCCGCTCACGACGGCTCCCACAGACGTGGCGCTCGCTGTCGACTTGGGCGGCCTTTCCATGAGAAATCCCGTGACTGTGGCGTCGGGCACGTTCGCTGCGGGGCGCGAGTACGGCGACTTCGTGGACGTGTCCGCGCTTGGCGCCGTCACCACCAAGGGCGTGTCCCTCAACGGCTGGGAGGGCAACGCGTGCCCCCGCATCGCCGAGACGCCCTCGGGCATGCTCAACTCCATCGGCCTGCAAAACCCCGGGGTGGCGCACCTCAAAGAGGTGGACCTGCCGTGGCTGCAAGAGCGTGGCGCCACGGTGATCGCGAACGTGTCGGGCCATAGCTTTGACGAGTACGTGCAGGTCATCGAGGCGCTTGAGGATGCGCCGGTGGACGCGTACGAGGTGAACATCTCGTGCCCGAACGTGGATGCGGGCGGCATGACCATCGGCACGTGCGCAGACAGCGTGGAGGCCGTGGTGTCCCGCTGCCGCGCTGCCACCAAGCGCCCGCTCATCGTGAAGCTCACGCCCAACGTCACCGACATCGCCGAGATAGCCCGCGCCGCGGTATCCGCCGGCGCCGACGCGCTGTCGCTCATCAACACGCTCATGGGCATGGCCATCGACGCGGAGCGCCGCCGCCCGCAGCTCGCGCGCGGCGTGGGAGGGCTGTCGGGCCCGGCCGTGAAGCCGGTAGCGCTGCGCATGGTGTGGGAGTGCCACAAGGCGGTGGACGTGCCGCTGCTCGGCATGGGCGGCATCTCGAACGCCGTCGACGCCGTCGAGTTCATGCTGGCCGGAGCCACGGCGGTGGCCGTCGGCACCGCGAATTTCTCCAATCCCTGCGCCACGGTTGAAATCATCGACGGAATGGCGCAGTATTGCGAGAGGCACGGCGTGAAGGACGTCAACGAGCTGATAGGAGCGTTGGAATGGTGAGTTCGTTCGAAAGCGCGGCGGCGCGCGATCGGGTGATCGTGGCGCTGGACTGCGGCATCGAGGAAGCGTTCGACCTCGCGGACGCGCTGCAGGGCAAGGCGGCGTGGATGAAGGTGGGCATGACGCTGTTCTACGCGAACGGCC
>NZ_CBDTNW010000178.1:0-4130 GCF_965361815.1 Rubneribacter sp. | reverse complement strand
CGTGGGCAGAAGCTCGCTCACCATCGAGGCCACCGGCGACGAGAGCAAGCTCAAGGGCATGGAGGACCTCTTCCGCGCCTACGGCATAAAGGAGATCACGCGCACGGGCAAGATTGCCATGTCGCGCAACAGCAAGGAAGCGTAGAAGCGCGCGGATCGCCAACCGAGAAGCGTAAACCAGCCAAGAAGAAAGGAAACCAGGAACATGGCTGTTACGGTGTACTACGAAAACGACGTCGACCCGCAGATCATCCAGGGCAGGAAGATCGCCGTCATCGGCTACGGGAGCCAGGGCCACGCCCATGCGCTCAACCTCATGGACTCGGGCTGCGATGTGCGCGTGGGCCTGCGCGAGGGCTCCTCGTCGTGGGCTGCGGCCGAGGAGGCGGGACTTAAGGTGTGCACGATGGACGAGGCCGCCGAAGAGGCCGATCTCATCATGATCCTCGTGCCCGACGAGCTGCAGGCGCAGGTGTACAAAGACCACATCGAGGCGCATCTCAAGGCGGGCGACACGCTGGCGTTCGCGCACGGCTTCAACATCCACTACGGCTACATCGTGCCGCCTGAGGACGTGAACGTCATCATGTGCGCGCCGAAGGGCCCCGGCCACATCGTGCGCCGCCAGTTCACCGAGGGCTCGGGCGTTCCCGATCTGGCCTGCGTGGCGCAAGACGCCACGGGCGACGCGTGGGATGTGGCGCTTTCGTACTGCTGGGGCGTGGGAGGCGCGCGCTCGGGCATCATCAAGGCCACGTTCAAGGAGGAGACGGAAGAGGATCTGTTCGGCGAGCAGGCGGTGCTCTGTGGTGGCTTGGTCGAGCTGGTCAAGGCCGGCTTCGAGACGCTCACCGAGGCGGGCTACCCGCCGGAGCTGGCGTATTTCGAGGTGTACCACGAGATGAAGATGATCGTGGACCTCATGTACGAAAGCGGCATCCACTTCATGAACTACTCCATCTCCAACACCGCCGAATACGGCGAGTACCACGCCGGCCCCAAGGTCATCAACGAGCAGTCGCGCGAGGCGATGCGCGAGATCCTGGCGCGCATCCAAAACGGCGAGTTCGCGCGCGAGTTCATGGCCGACTGCGAGAGTGGCCATGCATGGCTGCTCGAGCAGCGCGCCGCCATCAACGAGCACGAGATAGAGAAGACGGGCGAGAAGATCCGCGGCATGTTCAGCTGGATCAAGCGCGGCGACGAGTAGCGCCGTCGCGGAAGGGGCCGCAGGGCCGGTCTGTTTGCGCGCGCCCGCGGACCGGCCCCGTTTGCGGGCGTTTTCCCGCGTCAGGATCCGCAGGGAGGGAGGGGAGCGGTACAATCCTTGCGTTCGGGACGCTTCGTCCCGCTTCCAACGTCGTTCACGAGGCATGAAGGTGGTTTGCGCTATGACGAAGAAGGTGCTGGTTACCGAGAAGCTGGCCGAAGCCGGCCTCGCCGCGCTGCGCGAGAGGGGCATCGAGGCGGACGTCAGGCTCAAGATGTCGCCCGAGGAGCTGGTCGCGGCCATTCCCGACTACGACGGGCTCATCGTGCGCTCCGCCACGAAGGTGACGCGCGAGGTGCTGGAGGCGGGCGCGAAGCTGCGCATCGTCGGGCGCGCCGGCGTGGGCGTGGACAACGTGGACGTGGAGGCCGCCACCGAGCGCGGCGTCATCGTGTGCAACGCGCCCACGTCCAACATCGTGAGCGCGGCCGAGCACACCATGGCGCTCATGCTGGCGTGCGCGCGCAACGTCGCCCAGGCCAACGCCGTCGTGCACGCCCACGAATGGGAGCGGGGGCGCTTCACGGGCGTCGAGCTGTACGAGAAGACGCTCGCCATCTTCGGCCTGGGCCGCGTGGGCGGCTTGGTGGCCGAGCGGGCGCGGGCCTTTGGCATGAAGCTTGTGGGCTATGACCCGTACTGCAGCCCCGAGCGCGCCGAGCAACTGGGCGTGACGCTGTACGACGACGTTGACGCGGTGGTGCCGCTGGCCGACTTCATCACCGTGCATCTGCCCAAGACCAAGGAGACCATCGGCATGTTCGGGCCCGACCAGTACGCCCGCATGAAAGACGGCGTCATCCTGATCAACACGGCGCGCGGGGGCATCTACAACGTGGAGTCGCTCGCCGACTTTTTGGCCGCGGGCAAGGTGGGCGCGGTGGGCATCGACGTGTTCGAGGGCGAGCCGTGCCGCGAAAGCCCCCTGCACGAGTTCGACAACGCCGTGCTCACGCCGCATCTGGGGGCCAGCACGAAAGAGGCGCAGGAGCGCGCCGGCGTGCAGATAGCCGAGTACGTGGCCGCGGGCCTGGAGGGCTCCATTGTGACCACGGCGCTCAATATGGCGCCCGTGCCGCCCGAGGTCATGGACGCGGTGGGGCCGTACGTGCCCGCCTGCCAGATGATGGGCAGCATGCTCGCGCAGATCCACGGCGAGATCCCGCAGTTCCTCAAGCTCTCGGCGGCGGGCGCGCTGGCCGACGCCGATCCGTCCATCCTGGTGGCCGGCACGCTCAAGGGGCTGCTGTCGTACAAGAACGTGGCCACGGTCACGCCGGTCAACGCCAAGGCGGTGGCCAAGCGCCACGGCATCCGGGTTGAGACGGCCGCCAGCCCCGACGCCTCCGGGTACGCCTCCGCGGTGTCCATTGTGGCCGACGGCACGGAGGTGGCGTGCACGTTGGCGGGAGATGCCCAGGCGGCGCGCCTCGTGTCGCTTCTGGGCTACCGGTTGGACATCGCCCCGGCATCGCAATCCCTCGTGTTCGAGTACGTGGACGCTCCGGGGCGCGTGGGCGTGATCGGCACCGTCTTGGGCGAGGCGGGCATCAACATCACCACGATGCAGATAGGCACGAAGCCCGAGGAGCGCTGCGCGCTCGTGTACCTGAACGTGGAGGGCGAGGTGACCGGGGAGGTTCTGGAGAGGCTGCGCGCTGAGCTGGACGACCTCAAGAACCTGTGGTGCATCAAACTTTAGGAATACCGTATACTGAGACAATTGTTTCCATCCCGACAGAAAGGACGCAAGGCTTATGACGCGCAAGATCGACATATTCGACACCACGCTGCGCGACGGCGAGCAGTCGCCGGGCGCTTCCATGAACACCGAGGAGAAGCTCGTGGTGGCGCGCCAGCTGCTGCGTCTGAACGTGGACGTCATAGAGGCGGGCTTTCCCATCTCCAGCCCCGGCGACTTCGAGAGCGTGCGCCGCATCGCCGAGCTGGCGGGCGACGCCGCCGTGGTGTGCGGCCTCACGCGGGCGGTTGAGAAGGACATCGACTCGGCCGCCGACGCGCTCAAGTACGCCAAGCGCCCCCGCATCCACACAGGTATTGGCGTGAGCCCCAGCCACATGCGCGACAAACTGCGCATCACCGAGGACGAATGCGTGGAGCGCGCCGTGAAGGCCGTGAAGTACGCCAAGCGCTACGTGGAGGACGTGCAGTTCTACGCCGAGGACGCGGGCAGGTCGGACTACGACTTTTTGGTCCGGGTGATACAGGCCGTCGTGGACGCGGGCGCCACCGTGGTGAACATCCCCGACACCACGGGCTACTCGCTGCCCGAGGAGTTCGGCCGGCGCATCAAGTACCTGGTGGACGGCGTGAACGGCATAGAGAACGTCAAGGTGGCCGTGCACTGCCACAACGATCTGGGCATGGCCACGGCGCTGGCCATGGCGGGCGTGAAAAACGGCGCGCGCCAGGTGGAGTGCACCATCAACGGCCTGGGCGAGCGCGCGGGCAACACGGCCATGGAGGAGGTGGTCATGGCCATCAGGATGCACGAGCAGGAGCTTGACGCCCACACCGACGTCAACACGCGCGAGTTCATCAAGGCCAGCCGCCTCGTGTCGTCCATCACCGGCATGAACGTGCAGGCCAACAAGGCCATCGTGGGAGCGAACGCCTTCGCGCACTCCTCCGGTATCCATCAAGACGGCGTGCTGAAGAAGCGCGACACCTACGAGATCATCGATCCGGCCGACGTGGGCGCGGGCCAGAGCCAGATCGTGCTCACGGCGCGCTCGGGCCATGCGGCTTTGAAGCACCGTTTGGAGGAGCTGGGCTACGAGCTTGAGGGCGAGGCGCTCGACGAGGTGTACGAGGCGTTCCTCAACCTGGCCGACAAGAA
>NZ_CBDTNW010000177.1:0-5229 GCF_965361815.1 Rubneribacter sp. | reverse complement strand
TTAATTGAACGCGTCGCGGAGCTTTTGGAGCGGGGAGCGCACGTCGGCGACGTCCTCCCCCATCTCGCGGCCAAGCTCCTCCAGAAGCTCGCGTTGGCGCTTCGTCACCTTCTTGGGCACCACCACGTTCACATGGACGTACATGTCGCCGCGCACCTCGCTTTTCAGGCGTGGCATGCCGAAGCCCTTCACGCGCACCACCTGCTCGTTCTGGCAGCCCTCGGGAATGCGCACGGCCACCCGCTCGCCCTCGAAGATGCCGGCTATCTCAACGTCGGCCCCCAAGGTGGCCTGCACGATGGACACGTTCGCGCGCGCATGCAGATTGTCGCCGTCGCGCTCGAAGAACTCGTGAGGCTGGATGCGGCAGGTCACGATGAGGTCCCCCGAGCGCGCGCCGCGCATGCCCGCCTCGCCGAAACCGCTCAGGCGCAGCTGCTGGGCGTCGCGGATGCCCACGGGCACCTCCACGGTCACGCGCTGGCGGTCGGGCACGCGCCCCTGTCCGTCGCACTCGGGGCACGGATCCTCGATGGTGCGCCCCGTGCCGCCGCAGGCCCGGCACGTGGACGCCGTCTGCATGTCGCCCAAAAACGTGTGCTGGACCGTGACCACGCGCCCTTGGCCGTTGCACTCGGGGCAGGCCACCTCGCGCCCGTTGGGGCCAAGACCCGTGCCGCCGCAGTCCGGGCACGGCGCCAGGCGATCGTAGACGATCTCCTTCTTCGCGCCCGCCGCCACCTCTTCAAGCGTCAGGCGCAAGCCCACGCCCATGTCGCGGCCCTCGCGACGCTGCGGGGCGCGCCCGGCGGCCTGCCCGCCGAAAAACGAGCTGAACAGATCGCCCATGCCCCCGCCGAACAGGTCCTCGAAGTCCACGTACCCGCCGCCGTAGGGGCCTCCCGCGCCTCCCGAGGCGCCGGGGACGGTGCCGAAGCGGTCGTACTGGGCGCGCTTGGCGGGATCCGACAGCACGTCGTACGCCTCGTTGAGCTCTTTGAACTGCTCCTCGGCATCGGGCGCCTTGTTCACGTCGGGGTGCAGCTCGCGAGCGCGGCGGCGAAACGCCTTCTTTATCTCGTCCTCGCCCGCGTCCCGCGAGACTCCCAGAACCTCGTACAGGTCTTTGGCCATCTGTCGATCTCAACCTTTCTTCGCAGGCGGCGAGCCGTGCGCCCCGCCGCCAAAGAGCGTTGCGCCCTTCTCTTACACATCTTCCAGCGCGGAGCTTGCCATGCGGACCGCGCGTATGACTTTGGAGTAGTTCATGCGCGTCGGGCCGATGACGGCCACGACACCCGCGGAATCCCCCCGCCCGTAGCGGCTTGCCACCACGGACACACCCGAAAGCTCCGCCGCGTCGTTCTCGCTGCCGATGCGCACGCAGGGCGCGCCGGCGCCGCAGGACTGCCGCGCGGCGTCGTCCAGGATGTGCAGCAGGACCGTCTCGTCCTCGAGCACCTGCATGACGGGGAGCAGCGCCTCGGAATGGCTGAATTCGGGCTGGCTCAGAAGCGAGCTGACCCCCAGCCTATGCGCGCGGGACAGATCGCTTTCCTGCAGGCAGGAGAGCACCTCGTCAAGCGCCATGCGCACAAGCGGGTCATGCAGGGCCGCCTGCATCCCCTGGCCGAGGCCGTCCTCTATCTCGCTCAGCGACTTGCCGGTGAACACGTCGCCCAAAAAGCGCTGGACGCGCGCCAGGTCGTCGCCGGACACCTCCTCGGCGAACTCCATCTGGCGGTTGAACACCTGCCCGTCCTCGGTGACCAGCACCACGAGGGCGCGCATCGGGGACAGCGAGATGAGCGAGAGCTGCTTGATGTGCAGGTTCAGCACCGAGGGGGCTATGACGATGGAGAGGCAGTCAGTCAGCCGGGTGAGCGCCGAGGACGTGCGCTCCAAAAGCGCGTCCAGCTCGCTTGCGCTGCGTTTGAGCTGGTCGGCCACCGCGCTGTAGCGCTCATCCGAAGACGCGAGGTCGGTGGCCAGCAGGTTGTCCACGAACGCCCGGTACCCGTGGTCGGTGGGGACGCGCCCCGCCGAGGTGTGGGGTTGGGCGATGTAGCCCCCGTCCTCGAGCACCGACAGCTCGTTGCGCACCGTGGCCGGGCTCACACCCAGATGATAGCGCTCCGTGAGCGTGCGCGATCCGACCGGCAGAGCGCGCGCGACGTACTCTTCGATAAGGGCCGCAAGCACCCTTTGCCTTCGATCCGAAAGCACGCCTCTCCACCTTCCTCTCTTCGGGTTCGCTTCCCGCCGCCCATGACCTCATGTTCCGGGCCGGCGCCGACACATCATTTTAGCAGCCGATGCAAGAGAGTGCTAACCGCTCGCGTGATTTATGAAGAATCTTGACGGGAGCGTCACAGACGGTGCATGCAAGAGCGCTTTCCGGTCGTTTGATCCGCGAGCTACGCCGTTTGCCCGGCAAGCTCCTCGAGCCTCTGCGCGAACCTCTTCCTGTGGCCCGACAGCTTCTTCGCGTCATAGGCCGCCACAAGGTCGATATCCGCGTCGAAATCCTCCACCTTTTTGACGGTTCTCTCCGATCCCCAGATCAGCTCGTATATCTTGAAGTAATGGGCGCTGCCGACAGACACCATGCCCGCCGACTCGTGCCGGGGCGGATCGAAGAACGAGGAGCCGTAGACCATCTTCGGACGAAGGGCCGCCCCCGCCAAAGCGAACGTGTCCACGATGGCCTGCCGGTACGAATCGCAAAACGGGTTGCTGCGCGAAAGGAACGTCTCGCCGTCGAGAGAGCGGGCGAGCAGGCGCTCCGACTCGAGTCGATGCCCCCGGGGCACCGCCACGAGCATGGGCACTTTGAGAAGCCGAAAAGCCCGGTATCCACGCTCCCTGTAACGTTGCGCCACGTGCTCGCTGCCGCAGCAGGAAAAATCAAAGCCCACGTCGACCAGGTCCTCGTCGAGCAGCGACATAGGATCGTGACGACCGTAATCGACCTTCCGAACGATCACTTGGGACACGGGGTCCTGCGCGTACAGATCGCCCACCACTTGATCGAGCATGCGCCCGACGGGAAACGTGCTCAATATGTCGGGGACGCGGACCGTCTTCGGTCCTCCTTGCGACAGATTTCGGCACCTCGTCCGCGCCGTCTCGCAACGGTTCACAACGTCTTGCGCCATCGAGAAGAACTCGGCGCCCTCGGGCGTGAGCTCCACGCTGCCTTCCCGCGTCACCAGCTGAAAGCCCATCTCCTCTTCCATCATTGCGATATGCTGGCTCAGCGTTGGCTGGGACACGTACATCTCGCGCGCGGCGCTGGAAAAGTTCAGCTGCTTGCCCAACTCGATGAACTCCTCCAAATGCCGCGTGTTCACAGAGCGCCTCCTTGCCGTTGCGGCATCCCGCATCGTCTCCGATAAGATTCCCCAATAACACGATTGGGGAATCCTATTTCACCGATAGTCCCTTCCCCCCGTACATTTTAGCCAGACGCCAAAACAAGCGTCAACGAAAAACACATCGGACAGGAGGGCGAACATGAAGAACGTGGAAAAGGGAAAGCGGGCCTTGGCGCGCGGCGGCATGTCGAGGCGGGCGTTCCTCGCAGGCTCGCTGGTCGCGGGCGCCGCGACGGCGGGAGCGCTCGCAGGCTGCGCTCCGTCGGCAGGCGGAAGCTCATCGCTGGTTGCGCAGGGCGAGGAGCCAAAGTGGGACAAAGAGGTCGACATCGTGGTCGCAGGCTCCGGCATGTCTTTGTTCGCCGCTTTGAAGGCCCATATGGACGGGGATTCCGTGGTGGTTTTGGAGAAGCGCCCGTTTTTGGGCGGCACGGCGGCCATCTCGGGCGGCGCGGTGTGGGTGCCCATGAACACCTTGCAGGACGACTCCTACGGCCCCGATGACCGCGACGAGGTGATCTCCTACGTGAAGCGCATCGCCGAGGGAGCCGCCGACGACGAGCTCATAGAGAGCTTCGTGGACGGCTCGCAGGCGTTCTTCGAATGGACCAACAACGAGTTGGGCTGCCCGTGGTTCGTGCATGCCGACGGCGCCCCTGTGTGGGATCTGTACATGCCCCTTGAGGGGAGCAAAATGGGCAGGACCCTCAAAATTGATCGGAACCTGTGGCGAAAAGACGCCGAGTACGGTGCCCAGATCGGCGGCGAGGCGCTGTTCAACTGGCTTCTCGAGCGAGCCGAGCAAGAGGGCCTCGACATGATGACCAACACCGAAGCCGCACGCCTGATCACCAACTCCGAAGGGGTCGTGACGGGTGTTGAAGCCTCGCAAAACGGCAAAGCCTATTACGTGAAGGCCCGCAAAGGCGTGCTGCTCTCAACAGGCGGGTTCGACCGCGATGCGGGCATGCGCAAGGCGCACCTGCGCATGGAGCTTTGCAGCACCGCAGCAGTGGAGGCGAACACGGGCGACGCCATCAAGATGGCGCTCGATCTGGGGGCCGACCTCTCGCAGATGCAGTCGGTTTGGGGCTGCGCCGCATGGTGCCCCATCGACGCGACGACGGCGGATTCCGACGAGCTGCAAAGCGATTGGCACCGATTCGACATCCAGTGCGAGCGCACCAACCCGCACAGCCTGATCGTTAATCAGTACGGCGTGCGCTTCGTGAACGAGTCTGCGAACTACCACACCTTCAACCGCGGCTTCGAGATGTGGGACGCGGGCGCGGACCACATGGGGCGCTCGTCCGGCTACCTCATCGTCGACGGCACGTTTCTGCAAAACTACGCCCTTCCCCTGGGCGGGGGCGTTCCCGGCAACATCCCCGAGTACGCCGTTCAAGCCGACAGCCTTGAGGAGCTGGCGGAGAAGGCGGGCATCGACTACGCCAACCTCGCTTGGCAGGTCGAGCAGTTCAACTCGTTTTGCGAAACCGGGCGCGACCCGCAGTTCCATCGCGGCGAAAACGAATGGGACCTTTTGAAGAACTCGAAGGCGGCCGAAATCGAGAACCTGCCCAACCCCTGCCTCGGCAAAGTCGAGACCCCGCCTTTCGTGGCCATGAAGGTTCTGCCCGGTGCCTTGGGCACCAAGGGCGGCCTGCGCACGAACGGAAGCTTCCAGGTGCTCACGCGCGCCGGAGAGCCCATCCCGCACCTCTACGCGAGCGGCGGCGCCGCCAACACCCCGCTCGGCGAGGGCTATCCGGGCGCCGGAGGATGCCTTGGCAGCCATGCCGCCACGGCGTTCGTGGCCATGGCGGCCCTGCAGTCCGAAGAGCCCGTCGAG
>NZ_CBDTNW010000176.1:0-22394 GCF_965361815.1 Rubneribacter sp. | reverse complement strand
GAGCTGTCCGAGGAGCAGAAGCTGACCGTGAGTCGCGCCCGCAAGGCGCAGCAGTTCTTCGGCCAGTGCTTCCATGTGGCAACGCAGTTCACCGGCCTTCCCGGCAAGTACGTGAAGCTGGAGGACACCATCCGCTCCTTCGCCGCCATCCTGGACGGCGAGTGCGACGAGATCCCCGAGCAGTGCTTCCGCCTGAAAGGCTCCATCGAGGACGTGTACGCGGCGTACGAAGAGATGAAGAAGGAAGCCTAGCATGGCCGGATTCATGTGCGACATCGTGACGCCGGAGGCCTTGCTCGCATCCACCGAGGTGGAGATGGCCGTCGTGCCCGGCGTCGAGGGCGAGATGGGCTTTCTGCGCGGCCATGCGCCGCTCGTGTCCGTGCTTGCCGACGGCATGGCCCGGCTGACCTTGGCGGACACCAAGGAGGTCGCGCGCTATGTGCTGCAGGGCGGCTACGTGGAGGTGGGAGGCGACAAGGTGATCGTGCTCGCCGACCGCGCGCTTCCGGTGTCCGACGTTGACGCTGCCGCGGTGCGCGACGAGCTTGCGGGCATCGAGGCCGACCTCGCGAGCATGGCCGAGGAGGAGATCGCCAGGACGACTTTGCGCGCCGACAAGGCATGGTGCGAGGTGCGTCTCAAGGCCGTCCAGGCCGCGTAGCGACAAGAAGGCGGCGCTGCGGGCCGCTTGGCAACGCGGGCGGTTCGCTTCTCGCCTCAGGGCGCAACCAAGCCCCCGACCCTTTCGGGCCGGGGGCTTTTCCGTGTCGAAAGGCGTTGGGGGGCGCTCCGAGCATGCAGGGCGCGACGGCCGGAGCGCCGGCTGGGGTGGGCCGGGCGCCTTTCCGGCTCGCTGTCTTTTTTAAAACACAGTTTGTTCGATAGGGGCGGGCCGCGGATGCTGGTATCATGTCTTGGACACAACCGCGCGCATCACGGATGGATTCGAGGCACAAGATATGGCATTCGTTCACCTGCACAATCACACCGAGTACTCCCTGCTTGACGGCGCCACCCATGTGAAGGACATGGTGCGCCGAGCCGCCGAGCTGGGCATGCCGGCCGTGGCCATCACCGATCACGGCGTCATGTCCGGCGTGCCGGAGCTCTCCGACGCGTGCGACGCGGTGGAGCAGGAGACGGGCGTGCGCGTCAAGCCCATCTACGGCTGCGAGGTGTACTTCACCACCGACGAGGATCTGCGCACCGACGTCAAGCCGAAGCTCTACCACCTGCTTTTGCTGGCCAAGACCAACGAGGGCTACCACAACCTGGTGAAGCTGGTGAGCGAGTCGCACGTCGACAACTTCTACTACAAGCCGCGCACCACCTTCAGCATGCTGCAGAAGTACGGCCGGGGCATCATCGGGTCGTCCGCCTGCATCGCCGGCATCATCCCGAAGCTTCTGGACAACGGCCAGTTCGACGACGCCGTGGAATGGGCGCGCAAGTTCGCGAGCTGCTTCGACCCGGGCGACTTCTACATAGAGCTGCAGAACCAGGGCATCATGACCGACGCCGGCTTCACGCAGACCCAGCTCAACCACCAGCTGACCGAGGTGGCGCGGGCGGCCGGCCTCAAAACCATCGCCACGAACGACTTCCACTACCTCACGCGCGAGGACGCGCGCGCCCAGGACATCATGTTGTGCATCGGCACGGGCGCGGCCATCAACGACGCCAACCGCATGCGCTTCGAGAACGACCAGTTCTACATGAAGACCGAGGAGGAGATGCGCGAAGCGCTCAAGGACTTCCCCGAGGCGTGCGACACCACGGTCGAGGTGGCCGAAAAGGTGAACGTCGTGCTGGAGCGCGACTCCATCCTGCCGCGCTTTCCCCTTCCCGAGGGTGAGACGGAGGAGAGTTGGTTCCGCAAGCGCGTTCAGGAGGGCCTGGAGAAGCGCTACGGCACCCCTGTGCCGGCCGAGGCCCAGGAGCGCGCCGACTACGAGATGAGCGTCATCATCCAGCAGGGCTTCCCGGCCTACTTCCTCATCGTGCAGGAGTACATCGAGTGGGCGCGCAGCCAGGGCATCGGCGTGGGGCCGGGCCGCGGATCGGCCGCAGGCGCCATCGTGGCCTACGCCATGGGCATCACCGCGCTCGATCCGCTTTCGAACGGTCTTCTGTTCGAGCGCTTCCTCTCTCCCGAGCGCGTGGAGATGCCCGATATCGACGTCGACTTCGAGCAGGGCCGCCGCGAAGAGGTGATCAACCACATCAAGGACGTGTACGGCGAGGACCACGTGTCCCAGGTCATCACGTTCGGCACCCTGCAGGCCAAAAACGCCGTGCGCGACGCCGCGCGCGTGCTGGACTACCCCTACAGCACCGGCGACCGCATCTGCAAGATGATCGGCGACGAGCTGGGCATCACCATCGACAAGGCGCTTGACACCAACCCCGACCTCAAGAAGGCCTACGACACCGAGGAGGACGTGAAGGCCGTCATCGACGCCGCCAAGTCCATCGAGGGCCACGTGCGCGGCGAGGGCGTGCACGCGTGCGCCACCATCATCTGCCGCGACCCCATGAGCGACCACGTGCCCATGAAGCGCGACACCAAAGGCGGCGGCATCATCACCCAGTACGACGGCCACTACACGCCCGACCTGGGCCTGCTCAAGATGGACTTCCTTGGGCTTCGCACGCTCGACGTGCTGACCATGGCGTGCCGCAACGTGGAGCAGCGCTACGGCATCTCGGTGGTGCCCGAGGAGATACCCATCGACGACGAGGGCGCGTTCGCGCTCATGCGCTCCGGCAACATGGACGGCCTGTTCCAGGTGGAGGGCGCGCTGTACGTGAGCCTGTTCGCGCGGCTGCCACCGCATCGCTTCTCCGACATCGTCGCCTCCATCGCGCTCAACCGCCCGGGCCCGCTCGAGTCCGGCATGGTGGACGACTACGTGAAGGTGGCCAGCGGCAAGACGCAGATCCACTACTACGACGAGCGCCTGCGCCCCATCCTGGAGGAGACGTACGGCACCATGGTCTACCAGGAGCAGATCATGCAGATCTCCATGGCCATGAGCGGCTTTTCCGCCGGCAAGGCCGACAAGCTGCGCAAGGCCATGGGCAAGAAGAAGCTCGACGTCATGCGCGCGCTGCAGGAGGATTGGAACACCGGCGCGGTGGAGAACGGCTATCCGCTTGAGATCGCCAAGCAGATCTGGGAGGACGCGGAGAAGTTCGCGAAGTACGCGTTCAACAAGTCGCACTCCGCGGCGTACGCCATCCTGGTCATGCGCACCGCCTACCTGAAGGCGCACTACCCCAACGAGTTCATGGCGGCGGTGCTCTCCAGCTACATGGGCAACACCGACCGCCTGATCCGCTACATCGCCAGCTGCAACCATAACGGCACGCCCGTGCTGCCCCCCGACATCAACTCGTCGAACGCCGAGTTCACGCCGGTGGACGAGGGTGTGCGCTTCGGGCTGGTGGGCGTGCGCGGCGTGGGCAAGAACGTTGCGGACGAGATCATCGCGGAGCGCGAGAAGAACGGCCCCTACACGTCCCTGCACGACTTCGTGAACCGCTTGGACACGAGGTGCTACAACCGCAAGACGCTCGAAGCGCTCATCAAGGGCGGGGCGTTCGACTCGACGGGTTACACGCGCAAGCAGCTCATGCACTTCATCGAGGAGACGCCGCTTCTGGAGAGCGCCTCCAAGCGCCAGAAGGACCGCGAGCGCGGGCAGGTGTCGATGTTCGACCTGTTCGGCGACGATCCTGACTCGGGCTTCGAAGAGGAGGTCCCGGCTCCGGACGGGGTGGAGTGGCCCAAGCGGCAGCTGCTCGCGTTCGAGAAGGAGATCATGAAGATCTACGTTTCGGACCACCCGCTGCGCCCGTACGAGAACTACATCGCGCGCATGACGAAGTACCAGATAGGGGATTTGGCCGAGCGCACGAAGGAGATCAAGTCCGCCACGTTCGTGGGCATGGTGTCCAACGTGGTGACCAAGCTCACGAAGCGCGGCACGAAGATGGCCACGTTCACGCTCGAGGACACGACGGGGCACATCGAGGCCATCTGCTTCAAGTACGACGAGAACGCCGAGGCCATCCAAGAAGACGCCATCGTGAAGGTGAAGGGCAAGTTCGAACACAACGACCGCGGCAACCAGATCATGGCGTTCGAGATGGAGGCCATCGAGCTCAACGAGGAGGACGCCCGTCCCGTGCGCCTTGAGCTGCGCGTGCCCATGGCCGACTTCGACCAGGCGAAGTCGCTGCGCCTGAACCGCATCCTGAAGTCCTATCCGGGCCGCGACGGCGTGGTGCTGTTCGTCCAGCAAAACGACGGCCACAAGTTCCGCGCGGAGCTGCCCGTGACCGTGGACTCGGCGAGCACCATCATGAAGTCCGAGCTGCAGGAGCTGTTCGGATACCAGGTGTGGAAGGCGTCGTAGGGCCGCGCCGCCCGCGAGGCGGCGGAGCGCCTTGGCGCTGCGGGGTGTCCGGCGCTGCATAGCGTCAGGGCGCCCCAATCAACGGTTCGGCAGCGCTTCGGGGGTTCGGCCTTGCGGCCGGATCTCGTTCGTCTATCATATCGGCTTATGAATACGCAAACTTCGCAACAGAGCATCGCGGCCGCGTCGGCGGCCCGCGAACCGCGCGACCTCACGCTCGCGCTCACGCTGTCCTACAACGGGGCTCCGTTCTCCGGCTTCGCCCGGCAGCCGGGCCAGCTGACCGTCCAGGGCAATTTGGAGGAGGCGCTGCGCCTGTTGTTCAGGCGCGACGTGGAGACGACGTGCGCGGGACGCACCGACGCCGGCGTGCATGCGCTCGGCCAGGTGGTGAGCTTCGATGCGGACGACGCCGATCTGGGGGGACGGTCGCTGCCCTCCCTGCGGCGCTCGCTCAACGCGCTCACGCACGACGCCGTCACGGTGCGCGAGGTGGAGCCGAAGCGCCCCGGCTTCTCGGCACGGTTCGACGCCCAGGCGCGCGAGTACCACTATCATCTGTGCGTGGACAGCACGGCCCCCATCTTCATGAAGGACTTCTCGTGGTTCGTTCCCGGAGGGCTGGACGTGTCGGCCATGGAGGCCGGCGCGCGCCATCTGCTGGGCGAGCATGACTTCAAGAGCTTCTGCATGGCCGCATCCGCCGAAGGCAAGCCGACGCACCGCAACGTGCGGGAGATCTCGTTTCATCCCGAGACGGTGATGGGCGAGAGCATCCTGTCCGTCAAGGTGGTGGGCAACGCCTTTCTGCATTCGATGGTGCGCACTATCGTGGGCACGCTTGTGGAGGTGGGCCGCGGCCAGCGCGACGCTGACTGGGTGGCCGAGGTGCTCCAGGCGCGCGATCGCCGGGTGGCGGGGGAGAACGCCCCTGCCCAGGGGTTGGTGTTTTGGCGCGTCATCTACTGATCTGGTAGAATAGCCGCCGATGAGAACAAAGGCGGTGGACATACTGGGCGATGCGGTGGACCGGCGCGTCGAGCGCAAGGTGAGCCGGATAGTCGCAAGGCGCGAGGAGCGGGGGATCTCGTCGTGGCAGCGCGTGCTTGAGATAGGGTCGCTTCTGCGCGAAGGCGATGTGGACGAAAGCCGGCGCGAGGCCCTTGCCCAGGAGCTTCAGCAAGTCGCCCGGGAGAGCCTGGCCTTCTACGACAGGCTGGGCATCGACGGCGGCGGGTCCGCCCGCCGCGTCATGCCCTCCGGCATGGAGGTGCTGGAGGGAGGCTTGGCCGAGGCGGCGCTGAAGCGAAGCGCCAAGGCCGAAAAGGCCGATGCCGCCGAAGGTCCGGCTGCCGCCGAGGCCCCTTCCGATGCCGAGGCGCCGCCTGCGGCGCCCGAGCCTTCGGAGAGAAAGGACCGCCCAACCGCCCAAGCCGAGACGATAGAGGCGTTCCGCTCCGAGGAAAGCTGGGACGATCTGCTGGGATCGTTGGACGAGCCGGCGCAGGAGGAGGGCTGGGGCGCGCCGCGGGCAGAAGGGCCCTCGACCGGAGAGGGGTCCGGGTCCGGGCGCGCATGCGGGGAGGAGCCTTCAAGCGACGGCGAGGCTGCGGACGGCGGCGAGGACGCGGACGAGAAGGCGGAAGCGGAGAGCGCGGACGGTCCTTCCGCGTCCGCTGCGGCGGCGTGCGAGGCCGAGGCTCCCGCGTCCCCGGAGGAGGGGCGGGAGGCGAGCCCGCGCGCCCGGTTCGCATGCTTCAAGCTTTTGTACGAGAGCCGCGACGGCTCTCTGTGCGTGTTCGAGGACGAGCGCGGGCATCTTGTGTCCGTTGACGCCTCGAAGCTGGTCTGATAGCGGAAAGGGGCCGCAACGGCCCCTTTCCTCGTCTCTACGCCGTCGGCGGCGCAGGCTTTTTGCGATCCTCGAAGTAGATCCGGTACCACATGAGGAACATGTAGACGATCCAGATCTTGCGCGAGCGGTCCGCTCCGGCGCGATGCTCGTCAAGCAGGCGAACCAGCTCGCCGGTGTTGAAGAACCTCTCCGCCGTCTGGCTTTCGAACTCCCGTTTCACCTGATCGTAGTAGCGATCCTGCCGCAGCCAGCTCACCACGGGCACGGGGAAGCCCAGCTTCTCCTTCTGCGCCCAGTCCTTGGGGATGGCGCGTTCGGCCGCCTCGCGCAGGGCGAGCTTCGTCTGCTCGTTGTCGGCCTTGAGGCGGGTGGGCACGGTGGCCGACACCTCGAACACGCGCTTGTCCAAAAACGGCACGCGACTTTCCAGCGAATGGGCCATCGACATCTTGTCCGTTTTGAGCAGGATGTCGCCCACCAGCCAGAAGAACAGATCGACGTACTGCATGCGCGTGGTGTCGTCAAGGCCCGCCACCTCGGCGTACGCGGGCGCGACAAGCTCCTGCGGCAAAGGAGGCCTTCCCGCGGCCTCCCCGCGCTTGCCCGCGCGCAGCCGCTCGCGCTCCTCGGGGCTGAACGCCACGCCGTTGGCGTTGGTGTAGTACCAGTCTTCAGGCGTCTCCGAGGCGCGCTCCAGGTAGTTCGCGCCGCGCACGCCCAGCGTCCGGGCCGCCTTCGACGCGGTGCGCAGAAGGCCCTTCGGCGCCCAGGCCAGCTTCTGGTTGGCGAAGGGCGTCTGGTAGATGCGGTAGCCGCCGAAGAACTCGTCGGCGCCCTCGCCGGACAGCACCGCCTTCACCTTGCGCGCGGCCAATTGGTCCACGAAGTACAGCGCCACGGCGCTGGGGTCGGCCGAGGGTTCATCCATGTGCCACTGCACAAGCGGCAGGCTCGCCCAGTACTCCTCCTCGGAGATGTGCTTGGAGTCGTTGTCTATGCCCAGCTCGTCGGCCAGCTCGCGCGCCCAGCTGATCTCGTCGCGCTCCCCTTCGTACTCGGAGAAGCCCACGGTGAACGTCTTGATGGAGGGGTTCTCCTTGGCCAGGCAGGCCGCCATGTAGCTGGAGTCGATGCCGCTCGACAGAAACGATCCCACCTCCACGTCGGCCACGTTGTGGTAGCGCACGCTCTCGCGCATGGCGGCGTCTATGGCCTCCACGGTGTCCTCGCGGCTGCGGCTCTCGTCGAAGTCGTAGGAGGGCCGCCAGTAGCGGTGCGCCTTGAGGGAGCCGTCCGCGCGCACGGTCAGGCTGTGCGCCGGCGGGAGCTTGAAGATGCCTTTGAAGAACGTCTCGTCAAGGGCGCTGAACTGGAAGCACAGGTACTGCTCGAGCGCGTCCTCGTTGAGCTTGCGCTCGTACGCGGGATGCTCCAGGATGCATTTGATCTCGGAGGCGAAGACGAACTGCGGGCCGTCTGCGGTGTCGGCCACCGTGTAGTAGAACGGCTTGATGCCGAAGAAGTCGCGCGCGCAGAACAGCTCCTGCTTCGGTTTGTCCCAGATGGCGAACGCGAACATGCCGCGCACCCTTTCCAGGAGGGCGGGCCCCCAGGCCAGGTAGGCGACGAGCAGCACCTCGGTGTCGGAGTGCGTTTCGAACTTCCAGCCCACATCGGCAAGCTCCGCGCGCAGGTCGCGGTAGTTGTAGATCTCGCCGTTGAACACGATGGCGTAGTTGCCCGTGGAATACGCGCCGGGCTTGGAGCCTTCGGCGGCGGGGGAGGTGACGGCCGCGCCGGGATCCGCCGTGGCGCGCACCATGGGCTGGTTGCCGCCCTTAAGGTCGATAAGCGACAGCCGTCGGTGCCCAAGCGCCACGCCGTCGGCGACGTAGCGCCCCTCGCCGTCGGGTCCGCGATGCGCCATCACGTCGCACATGGCCCGCAGGGTGGGCAGGTCGGCCTCGGTCGCCTTGGTGAACCCGCAGATTCCGCACATAGGTGGTGTCTCCTCGCCGTCGGGCCCGCTGCGGCCGTGCGGGCCGGCGCGGGCTTTCGTTGGAACGCGTCCCATGATAGAGGAAAGCGCGCCCCGCCCCAAGCGTTTCGACCAAGACCGCAGATTTCGAAGAGCGCGTGAAATCACCAAATGTGACTACCGTGAAAAGCAGGGGGTGAAAACCGATCTTTTCGTATCTTGACGAAATTGCCGCTTTGGAACAAAGGCCCTTGTGTAATATAGTGAAACCATATGTTTGAAACAGTGTGTCTTCAGGCACGCATTCGAGCGTATGCGCAAAAGACAAATGGGAAGGTGGCGAGCATGCGATTGAAGGGCAAAGCAACAGCTGTGCTTCTAAGCGTGGTTCTAACGTGCACAATGTTCGGGATTCCGGCTCACGCCGCCTCTCCCGAGGAGTTTTCCTCGGATGCCGATTCCTCATCGTCTAAAACTACGGTCGAATCAGGCGACGCCGACGAAGCTGTGTCGCAAGAGTCCGATTTAACTGATTCGGCGTCCTCTCCGACCTATTCCGAATCGAAAGCGGTGGGAGAGGACGCCGAATGTCAAAACGGTCTTCCCGAAGCGACGGGTCAGCTTGGAGACGTTGTGCAGGTTGCGGTGGAAAACGCCATCGGGTTCGTGTACATTGACGAATCCGTTGTCTCCGTTGGACAGGAGCAGAACATAGCCATCGTGCTGTCGGACGAGGCGGCAGCGATCAATGGCGCTCAACTGCGTTTGGAGGGTGTTGGCGACGGGCGATCCATGACGGTGGACGCTTCCCAGCTTGCGGGCGACGCGATGCTTTTCACGGTTGCATTCAACGATGAGAGTGATGCGGCGGCTTATCGGCTCTCGTGGGTTCGCTACGAGGTGGGAGGCGTCGCTTACCAGGTAGATCTGTCGGAAGCCAACAACGACGAGTCCCAATACGCGTTCGATGTAGTGACCCGGTCTGTCGGCAAAGCCCTGAAAGGGTCAAGTGGTGAAGGGGGAATCGGCGGCATTTCGGCGTTCACTGTGCAAGACGACGGGAGCCTTGTTGCTGCAGAAAGCGTGGAAGAAGCAATCGCGAACGCTGACGAAGAGGGTGCCCAGGATCTTTCAGAGGGTGATTCGGTAGTCGATCAAGAGATGCTCGAGAATGGTGTCACGGGCGAGGAAGGGGCGGAGTCTGACGAGAGGGAGGGTGCTGATGCCCTCGTTGGAAGCCTGTTGGGAGCGCAGGAGGCGTGGGCTGCAGCCACCAATGCACGCGAAGATTACTTGATTGTAGCTATAGATCCGGGACACGGTGGCTACGACGGCGGTGCGGCAGCGTACGGCTTGACTGAGAAGAACCTCACTTTGTCAATTGCGCGTGCCTGCTATGACAAATTGAGCACCTACACAGGTGTGACTCCGTATCTGACTCGCTCGGGCGACGAGTACGTGGGTCTCCAACAGCGTGTTGATCGGGCCGTTGCCATGTGTGCCGATGTGTTTGTGAGCATCCACATCAATGCTGGCGGAGGAACGGGCGCTGAGGTGTGGGCGCCAAACGACAGCAGCTACAACTACTACACGCATACCGAAGGATCCGACTTGGGCAACAAGATACTCTCGAAGTTGGCCAGTCTAGGGTTGGCGAATCGCGGAGTGAAGTTCCGCGATTCCGAGCGCGTGAACGGATCGGGTCCTTACTATTATCCCGATGGAAGTATCCAGGATTACTACACCATCATCGAGGCTAGCCGTGAGGCCGGCATGCCGGGCATTATTGTGGAGCATGCGTTTATCGACAACGCAAGCGACGCATCCAAGTTGTCGAACGGCGCGTTCCTCAAGCAACTCGGGGAGGCCGACGCTTCCGGAATCGTGCAAAAGTACGGCTTGGTGACAAGGGACGCGGCAAAGGCCCAGTCGCTCGTCGAGGCAAAGGGCCATACCTCCGACATCGGTTGGCTCACTGAGGTGTACGACCGCAAGGTCATCGGTACGACCGGCAAGAACAAGGGCCTCGAAGCATTCAGCGCTAAACTAACTAATGCGGCGGCCTCGGTGGGCGGGATTCAGTACCGTTCGTACGTGGGAAGTGCCTGGCAGGGTTGGCAGAGCAACGGATCCACGTCTGGTACGACGGGGAAAGGCACGTCCATCCAGGCTGTGCAGATGAAGTTGACCGGCACGGCGGCTCAGAAATACGACGTGTACTATCGTGTGCATGTTGCTAACATCGGTTGGCTCGGTTGGGCCAAGAACGGTGCGTCTGCGGGCAGCACGGGCTTCAATTACAATGCCGAGGCTGTGGAAATCGCCATCGTGTCAAAAGGGGTGGCGGCTCCTGGGAGCACGGCTACCCCCTACAAAGTGCCCACGACGTCCGTGTCCTATCAGGCGCATGTTGCTAACGTTGGCTGGCAGAACGCCGTTTCGGCGGGTTCGACCGCTGGTACGACGGGCCGTAACCTTTCCATAGAAGCGCTCAAGATTCAGTTGGCCACGCCCCAGTACTCGGGTTCCATCCAGTACAACGTCCACTGTTCTGACATTGGCTGGCAAGGATGGAAATCGAACGGGGCCGTGGGAGGCACGACTGGGCAGGTCCGTCAAACAGAAGCCATCCAAATCAAACTGACGGGGGAAGTTGCCAACCAATATGACGTGTATTATCGGGTTCACTCAGCCGAGTTCGGCTGGCTGGGGTGGGCTAAGAATGGAGAGACTGCAGGAACTGAGGGCTATGGCTATTCGATGCAGGCCATTCAGGTTAAGCTTGTGAAAAGTGGGGGGGCAGCTCCGGGATCGACGGCAAACCACAGCTACAAAGCGCTGGTCAAGTATCGTTCGCACGTAGCCAATGTCGGGTGGCAGGGACACGCCTACAACGGTGCTACATCCGGTACGACAGGGCGCGGTCTTGCGGTTGAGGCTCTGCAGATTGAGCTGCGCAACCAAACGTCCCCCGGTTCCGTGCAGTACCGTACCCACTGCGCAGATATCGGCTGGCAGGGGTGGCGCACGGGGCCGACCGTAGCGGGCACGACCGGGCAGGCCCGTCAGACAGAAGCCGTTCAGATCAAGCTCACCGGCGCCATGGCGAACGGCTACGACGTGTACTACCGGGTTCATTCAGCCGAGTTCGGCTGGCTGGGGTGGGCCAAGAACGGAGCGTCAGCCGGTACGGCAGGGTACGGGTACTCCTTGCAGGCCATCCAAGTTGTCTTAGTGCAGAAAGGCGGCTCCGCTCCGGGTTCGACTGCGAACGCCTTCCATGAGAAGAAGATATCTTCGTCTCGCATCATGGGAGCGTCCCAGGCGACGGCGGTTCAAATGGTTGCTTACTACAAGTCTGTTGGCAAGACATATCCTTCTTCGGCGTACTCTCTGAAAGGAGCTGCGAGTATCGAGACATTTTGCCAACTGGTGTGCGAGGAGGCAAACGCCGAGGGAGTTCGTGCTGAGGTGCTCTTCTGTCAGGCTATGAAGGAGACAGGCTGGCTTCAGTTCGGTGGATCGGTCAAGGCGAGCCAGTGCAACTTTGGAGGGATTGGGGCTACGTCATCGACGGCTGGTGGTGCAACATTCGAAGACGTGCGCACCGGTTTGCGCGCTCAGGTCCAGCACCTGAAGGCGTACGCATCGACGGAGCCATTGCGAAATACGTGCGTCGATCCTCGTTTTGACTATGTGACGCGTGGCGTCGCTCCTAATCTCGAGGATCTGAACGGGCGATGGGCAGTTCCGGGCACGAATTATGGACAAGACATCCTGGGCATGATCAATACGCTGCTTAAATACTAATAGATTAACGGCAGATTTTTCGTTGTCGCTTTGTCGGCCTCGCCTGCTTTCTGCGTTGTTGCGCTGAGTATGCGGGGGCGCTGGCTTTTCTGCATATTGTCTGATTTAGCGGTGGTTCGATGATCTGAGGATTACGAAAGAACCTGCAAGCGATCCAAGAGTGGCTGCTAGCATGATTGCGAAGTTGATTCCGTTCATGCCTACCTGAGGGATGAGGGCGTATGCGCTTGCAATGGAGGCAACCAGCGCAAATGCATTGCAGATAAGCATGACTCTCGTTCTTCTCAGGATAACCAAAACATCGTTCACATAAAAGAGTACGCCAATTGCTCCTGTGGCAATTAGGACAAAGGGGAAAAGATAGGTATGGGGGGCAATGCTTTCTCCGTAAACAATTTCCAGCAGGGCGCCGCCAAAAGGGCTGAGTACGGCAATCAGGGTCCCTACAACAAGCAGGATGAGCGACAGCACCTTGAGAAATTTTTTTCTGAATGTTGCAGCATGATCATGCTTCCATGAGCGGGAAAGCTCGCCGACCATGGGGCTGTACAGGTAATTTGCTGCAACTTGGACAAGAACGGCTGGCGTAGCGACGCTCGCGTAAATCCCGAGAGCTTCATCGCCGTGTGCAATGCCGAAATACTGGCGTACAACCGACACAATGGAATTTGCCAGGAGGCTTGCCACCATGGCAAGGAAGCATGCACGTGCAAGGGAATATGCTTTGGGTAGGGCGATGTGAGGTCGTACAGGACCGAACAGGTGCGCATGCCCGAGGTCGTATAAAAGCGTTACCAACATGCAGCATACCGTCATGCACACAAGGGCCATATGTAGGTTCCCTGTCAGAGCGAGGGGAATCGAAAAACCGCCGAGTGATACAATACCTCGGATGATTTGCGATTTCCCGATATAATCCATGCGCTCGTTTCGCTGCTCTATGCCATAGAGCACATCGGAGAAGCACTCATCCGCTTTGAATAGCAAGTAGAGAAGGGACGCGGAAAGATATGTTGAGTCGTTTGTCGCAAGAGTGAGATACATCAGGCAAAATACGGCTGCGGAAACGATGGTGATGATGCGAAATGCGATATAGTTTTGCCCTGAGTATTCGTTGTCCAGGTCAGACACCTGAAACGTGCGAATTTTGTATAGCGCAATCGAGGCGAAGATAATGCCCGTTGACATGCCGAATGCCAAGGCTCCTGAATTTGCGTATCCATCCGACAGGACTACGACTAAAACGGTTGTAAGCCATTGACACCCTAAATAGAAAAAACATCCGAAAGCGTTCCAGATCGTGTTTTTTCTCAGGGATAGAGGTTCTGTTCTGGAGTTTGGCATGCGTCGATTATACGATGAAGGCTATCTTGCTACAATCGACCGTACCATTTCAACACGTTAGAAAGGCTCGGCGCTTCTTCATGTACGTTTCTTCCGACCATACGTTTGCCGTGTGTGCGTATAAAGAAAGCCCTTATCTCTTCCAGTGTTTGGAATCCCTTGCAAATCAAGTTTCGAAATCTCGCATTATTGTGGCAACTGCTACGCCGAATGCCCACATAGAGAATGTCTGCAGCCGCTTTGGCGTCGAGTTGTACGTCAATGACAAAGAACCCGGCATTGCATCAGATTGGAATTTTGCGATGTCTCGCGCAGAGAGCGCGCTTGTGACCATAGCGCATCAAGATGACGTGTACGGTCCGGAGTACTCCTCACGCATGCTGAAGATGGTGAATTCCGCCGATGTTCCTCTCTTGTATTTCACCAATTATGGGGAAGTGCGGGGAGAGGGTCGAGTTGAAGAAAACGAGTTACTCAGGGTGAAGCGCGCCATGCTGAAGCCGTTGGAGGGTTCGCTGTTCCGTTCTTCCCGTTTCGTGCGTCGTCGCATTCTCTCAATGGGGTCGGCCATATGCTGTCCGTCAGTCACCATGGTGGTGCCCAATATTCCCATGCCGCTGTTTCGCGAGGGGCTGAAGAGCAATTTGGATTGGGAGGCTTGGGAACGCGTATCCAGGTTGCAAGGCTCGTTTCTGTATGATCCTTTGGTGCTCATGTATCACCGCATCCATGAAGGGTCGGAGACCACGGCGTTGATCAAGGACAACACGCGGACGGAAGAAGATCTGTTCATGTTTGAAAAGTTCTGGCCGCGTCCTGTTGCCCGTATGCTGGGAAAGGCATACTTCTCTAGTCAGAGGAGTAATGGATAGGTTCTCGGATTTGGGTAAGTGGCTTTTGACTGTGCAATAATGTAATCTGCGTTGAATTGTGCAGACGGATGGTCGAAGGAGACCTGCGTAATGAAAGGCATCATCCTCGCGGGGGGCAGCGGCACCCGACTCTACCCGCTCACCACTGTGACCAGCAAGCAGCTGCTGCCGGTCTACGACAAGCCCATGATCTACTACCCGCTGTCGGTCCTCATGATGGCGGGCATACGCGACGTCCTTGTCGTTAGCACGCCCGCCGACCTCCCCAATTTCGAGCGGCTGCTCGGTGACGGGTCGCAGTTCGGGGTGTCGCTGTCCTATGCGGAGCAGCCCTCGCCGGACGGACTCGCCCAGGCGTTCCTTATCGGGGAGGAGTTCATCGCCGGCGAGGCCTGTGCGCTCGTGCTCGGCGACAACATCTTCTACGGCAACGGTCTTTCACGTCACCTGCGCGCTGCTGTCGAGCGGGCCGAGGGGGGCGGCGCCACCGTGTTTGGCTACCACGTGGACGATCCCGAGCGCTTTGGCGTGGTCGAGTTCGACGAGCATTTCAACGCCGTGTCCATAGAGGAGAAGCCTGAGCGTCCCAAGAGCAACTATGCGGTGACGGGCCTGTACTTCTACGACTCGCGCGTGTGCGAGCTTGCCAAGCGGGTTGTGCCCAGCGCGCGCGGCGAGCTGGAGATCACCGATCTTAACCGAATGTATCTCGAGGATGGCTCGCTCAGCGTCGTCACGCTTGGCCTCGGCTACGCATGGCTCGACACGGGGACCACGGAGAGTTTGTTCGAGGCATCCGAGTTCGTGCGCGCCGTCGAGCGCAGCCAGGGGCTTTCGGTGTCGGTCTTGGAGGAGATCGCCTTTCGCAACGGTTGGATTGGCCTCGAGGCCCTCGTCGAGGCGACTGAGCGCTATGGCAAGTCGGCTTACGGTCGGCATCTGAGGAAGGTCGCGGAGGGCAGGATAGCGCCGGGAGAGGAGCGCGGATGGCGATGAGGGTTCTGGTCACTGGCGCGAGAGGGCAACTCGGAACCGAGTTGAGGCGCTGTTTGGAGGCCATGGGGGCGGAGGTCGGTTCCGTCCCGGAGGAGTATCGCGGTGTCTGCGCAGACTTCGTAGACTTCGACGTGCTCGACGTGTCGGACGAGTGTGCCGTACGCGCTTGGTTCTCCGAGCACGGTCCCTACGACGTGGTGGTGAACTGTGCGGCCGCCACGAACGTGGACGGATGTGAGGCCGACGAGGCGAGGGCCCTGAGGGTGAACTCTCTCGGGGCGCGGAACCTGGCGGTCGCCGTCCAAGCGGGCGGTGGCAAGCTTGTGCACGTGTCCACCGACTACGTATTCTCCGGCGACGATCCCCGTCCGCGCCGCGAGGACGATCCTGCGTGCCCGGTGTCGGCGTACGGAAGGTCGAAATGGGCGGGAGAACTCTTGGCTCGCGATGCCTGCGAGCGGACGTTCGTGGTGCGCACGGCGTGGCTGTACGGGTACGTGGGGAGGAACTTCGTCAAGACCGTGCTGCGCCTCGCGCGCGAGCACGGGGTGGTGTCCGTGGTGGCCGACCAATACGGCAGCCCCACCTCCGCCAACGATCTGGCCTGCGCGATCTTGCGCCTCGCGCTCACGGAGGCCTACGGAACCTATCACTGCGTCAACGACGGTGTGTGCAGCTGGTTTGACTTCGCTTGCGCTGTAGTGGACCTGGCGGGTGTCGCTTGCGAGAGGGAGCCGCTCACGAGCGACCAGTACAGGGAGCGTTTCCCGGAAAGCGCCAGGCGTCCTGCTTTTTCCGCTTTGGACGCGGGCCGCTTGGAGGAGGTGCTTGGTGGCAAGATGCGCCCGTGGCGCGACGCCCTAGCCACCTACGTCGGAAACCTCGAGAAGTTGGGAGACTGACCATGCCCGATATAAGAAACATCGTAGTCACAGGGGGCTGCGGCTTCATCGGCAGCAACTTCGTGCGCTGGACGGCCGAGCACCGCCCGGGCGTGCGCATGACGGTGCTCGACAAGCTCACCTACGCGGGGAACCCCGCCAACGTCGAGGGCGTGCCCGGCGTCGAGCTCGTGGTGGGCGACGTCTGCGACGCGGCGCTCCTGTCGGAGGTGGTCCCAGGCCACGACGCCGTCGTCCACTTCGCGGCCGAGTCCCACAACGACAACTCCATCGCGGACCCGGAACCCTTCCTCAGGACCAACGTCGAGGGCACCTACCGCCTGCTCGAGGCGTGCAGGGAGCACGGCGCGAGGCTCCACCACGTCTCGACCGACGAGGTCTACGGGGACCTCGCGCTCGACGACCCGGCGCGCTTCACCGAGGAGACGCCCTACCGCCCGAGCAGCCCCTACAGCTCCACCAAGGCGGCCTCGGACATGCTCGTGCGCGCCTGGCACCGCACCTACGGGGTGCGGGCCACCATCTCCAACTGCTCGAACAACTACGGTCCCCGCCAGCACGTCGAGAAGTTCATCCCGCGCCAGATCACCAGCATCCTGCGGGGCGGGCGCCCCAGGCTCTACGGCGACGGGGCGAACGTGCGCGACTGGATCCACGTCGACGACCACTCGAGCGCGGTGTGGGCCGTCCTCGAGCGCGGGAGGGCGGGGGAGACCTACCTCGTGGGCGCCGACGGGGAGAGGAGCAACCTCGAGGTCCTGCGCGCGATCCTCGAGGTCATGGGCCGGCCGGGGGACGACTTCGACCGGGTGCGCGACCGCCCGGGCCACGACCGCCGCTACGCCATCGACGCCTCCAAGATACGCCGGGAGCTGGGCTGGCGCCCCGAGCGCACCGACTTCTCCGAGGGGCTGGCCCGGACCGTCGAGTGGTACCGGGCCAACGAGGCGTGGTGGTCGGCGGCCAAGGACGCCGCCGAGGCGCGCTACGCCGAGCAGGGGATGTAGGGGAGGAGTGGGCATGGCGGGAGGAGAAAGGGTGGTCTCGGGCAGCTTCGCGTTTACTCAAACCTCCATCGAGGGAGTGGTTGTGGTTGACGTGCAGCGCCACGGAGACGTGCGCGGGTGCTTCATGGAGACCTATAAGCGCCCTGACTTCGAGGCGGGCGGCATCGCGTGCGAGTTCGTACAGGACAACCAGTCCTTCTCCTCGAGGGGCGTACTGCGGGGCCTGCACTTCCAGGTCGCGCACCCTCAGGCCAAGCTCGTGCGCGTGGTGAGGGGGGAGGTCTTCGACGTGTGCGTGGATCTGCGTCCGGGCAGCCCTACCTACGGGAAGTGGGAGGGGGCGGTGCTCTCGGCGGACAACGGTAGGCAGCTGTTCGTGCCGCGGGGCTTCGCGCACGGCTTCCTCGTGCTTTCCGACGGGGCGGAGTTCTGCTACAAGTGCGACGACGTGTACCATCCCAACGACGAGGGCGGCCTGGCTTGGGACGATCCGGACGTCGGCATCGAGTGGCCCCCTCTTTCGGGGGACGCGGCGTTCGATCCGACGAAGGTCGTCTTGAGCGAGAAGGACAAGGGGCACCCGAGGTTGTCTGACCTGGCAAAAGCGTCCTCGGGATGCGCGTTTTAGAAAGGTTCCCATGTTCAGTCATTGCGAAAGTGCGGCGCCCAAGGTTCTCTTTTCTTCCCAGATGCGTTATGCTTGCGTACCGGTGGCGGAGAGCGGTGCTGTTTCTTTGCCAATTGGGTTTCCGCGCAATGAGAGGTTCTTGCGCTGGAGGTCGGACAAGCGAAATGTCGAGAACCGAGGGACGGGTTCGTGAGAACACTAGCCATTATACCTGCATATAATGAAGAGGAGAGCATTGTCGCCACTGTTGACGAGTTGATTGCTCGCGCTCCCGGCATCGACTATGTCGTAGTAAACGATGGGTCGTCGGATTCCACGCGTGCAGTGTGTGCGGAGCATGGCTTCAATATGATAGATCTTCCCGTGAACCTGGGTTTGACGGCAGGTTTTCAGACGGGAATGAAGTATGCTCTGAGGAGGGGTTACGATTGCGCCATCCAGTTTGATGCGGACGGGCAGCATGATCCTTCGTATATAGCCCCCATGGTGGAGAATATGGTTTCCACGGGAGCTGATATCGTAATAGGCTCGCGGTTTCTGACGGAAAAGAAGCATCTGTCGGCTCGTATGACCGGCTCTGCCCTTATCCAGTTCATGGTGAGATTGACGACGGGCAGGAAGCTGTCGGATCCGACGTCTGGCATGCGCCTGTATGGAAAAGGTATGATTGAGAGGTTTGCTCGAGAATCTGATTTCGGACCCGAGCCGGATACGGTTGCGTACCTCATCCGTCAAGGCGCAAAGGTTTCCGAAGTGCAGGTGTCCATGCGTGACCGTACGGCGGGAGAGAGCTACCTAAGTTTCACGAAATCGATATCGTACATGCTGCGCACTTGCATTTCCATTCTATTCGTGCAATGGTTTAGGTGATGACATGAATGTAGCTCTGCGCGTCTTTCTTCTTGCAGGGGCATTAGCTGTCCTTGCGTTGATCCTGCGAAAGCTCAAGAGGGCCGAGATACAGACTATAGACACGGTTTTCTGGTTCCTTTTTTCCGGCAGTTTTGTTCTTTTGGCCGCTTTTCCTCAGATCGCTTACTGGTTTTCTGGTTTGCTCGGATTTGAGGCGCCTTCGAACTTCGTATTCCTGTATGCGATTGCTGTTCTGATCATGCGCGAGTTCAGCATGACGGTCAAAGTGGCACGCATGAGACTGCGCCTGAATTCCCTCATTCAGGAAATGGCCTTGAGCGAGAAAGAGCAGAAAAATTAGCCCGACCAATCGTTCAAAGGCGCTTCGAGCGGGTTGTGGGTGCAACAGGGAAAGGTTTTGACAAGTGTGGCCTGAATTTTTCCAAGCAGTGGTGCTTGCTGTCGTTTTGTTGCTTGTCCCCGGATTTTTGATCATGCGCTCCGCAGGGTTTTCGCGGATTGCAAGCATGATCGCGGCACCTGCGCTGTCCCTCGCCTCGTACGGAGTTCTCGCCATCGTGTTGTCGGCGATCGGCATACCGTCTTCTCTCTTCTCGTTGCTTGGATGCTCGATTATCCTTGGACTTGTTGTTTGCGCGGTGAAGGAGCTTTTGCGCAGGCGCGGCATTGCGTCATGCGAAGAGGCGGCAAAGGCGTTTCCGAGTTTGCGATGGAGGACGCTTGTTCTGTACATCGGTTTTTCGGTTGCAGTGGGTCTGGTGTTTTACGTTCGCAGCCTAGACGGCACCGAGACCTTTGTGCAAGAGTACGACAACGCATGGCACTTGAACCTTATTGAAACGTTTGTGCAGACGGGCGACTATTCCTCATTGTATCCCAGCGTATACACGGATATTTCTCCGCTGGAAAGCGCCTCCTCGTTTTACCCGGCTGCGTGGCATGGCCTGTGCGCTATGGTAAGCGATACGTTGGGCGTTTCTGCAGCATTGACGGAAAGTGCTGTGAATTTCGCCTTTTCTTCTGTGGTGTTTCCTGCGGGTGTGTATGGCCTTATTGGATGTCTGTTCGGTCGAAAGAGTTCTGCCATTTATGCCGGAGTTATTGTGTCGGTGGCGTTTGCGGCGTTTCCGTGGCGACTGATTTTGTTCGGTCCCTTGTTTCCGAATCTGGCATCGCTTGCCTCCTTGCCTGCGGTCATGGCCCTGTTCGTGACATTTTGGGAAAAAGGTTGCACGGGAGGACGGCGGCGTGCGTTAGCGTTTCCGTTTTTGTGGGGTGTGTGCGGCCTGGCTTTGACGCAGCCGAATGCTGTGTTTACTGCTGTTGTGTTTCTCGCGCCGTACTGCGTGTTTCGTGCGTATGAAGAAGGGTGGCGTTTGCCAGGCGGAGCGGTGTCTGCGCGTGCTAAGAAGGCGGTTGCCGCAGTGGTGTGCGCGTTGGGGATTGTTGCAGTGTGGACGGCGCTGTACTACGCGCCTTTCATGCAGGTGACGGTTTCGTTTACGTGGGAAGCGCTGACATCGGTTCGTCAGGCGCTGGTCAATTCCGTTGTTTTCGCCTACGTGATGCCTCAGTCTCAACTTGCGCTTGGCTTTCTTGTTGTGTGCGGTGCGGCATACTCTTTCAAGAATCGGTCGTATCTGTGGATGACGATTTCGTTTGTTGCGGCGAGCGTCCTGTACGTATTCGATGCAGGCACCGAGGGCTTTTGGAAACATTTCTTTACAGGGTTTTGGTACACGGACCCGTATCGTGTGGCGGCAACGGCGGTTATTTGCGCTATCCCTTTAGCGTGTTTAGGGTTTCATGCTCTGATCAAAACAATGGTGCTTGTGGTGAATGCGGGAAGGGAGAGGAATCGCGATCTTCGGATTGGCGCGGCCCCATTGGTTGCAGGAATGATGACCTTTGCGGTATTGAACTACTATCCGAGTTATTCACTGCCCGGCTTGTTTGATGTTGATACTGCGTTCGGTAGTTTTGAGGCCGATGCAATACGTGCTTACAGTGAGGCGGAGGTAAATGTTCTCGACCATGACGAAGTCGAGTTTCTCAACGAGGTCGAGGAGGTTGTTCCCGAGGGGGCTCTTATCCTGAACCAACCTCATGATGGGAGTGTGTTTGCTTATGCGACGAACGGCCTGAACGTGTACTACCGAAGCTTCTGGGATAAGCTTGCGCGCGAGACGCAGGAAAGCAAGACCATACGCACAGATATCGACGATATTGCCGATAATGACAGAGTACGTCAGGCGGTGCATGACCTCGGTGCCGAGTATGTGTTGGTTCTGGATGTTGACGGTTACCGAGAAGAGAGGCGTTACTTGGCTTCCTACGATCGCGGTTTCTGGAAAGGCTTTTGCGGGATCAGCGACAGCACTCCTGGTTTGGAAGCGGTGCTCTCCGAAGGGGATATGCGTTTGTACAAAATAATCGCCTAGCAAGCAAAGTACCGCGCACGCACCCCTGTGCTTCTCTGGTATGCTAGTGAAGCTTTTAAGCAACTGAAAGGACGGTTCATGGAATCCCATTACGACTACCTGATCGTCGGCGCCGGCATCACGTCGGCCGTGTTCGCGCACGAGGCGAGGAAGGTGGGCAAAACCTGCCTGGTCATCGATCGTCGCAACCACATTGCCGGCAACATCCACACGGAGGAGACGGACGGCATCAACGTACACGTGTACGGCGCGCACATCTTCCATACCTCGCTGCGTCCGGTGTGGGAGTACGTGAACCGTTTCGCCGAGTTCAACAACTATGTGAACTCGCCGGTGGCGGTGTACAAAGACGAGCTGTACAACATGCCGTTCAACATGAACACGTTCTCGAAGATGTGGGGCATCCGCACGCCGGACGAGGCGCGCGCCATCATCGAGGAGCAGAAGGCCGCCTGCGCGGTGGACGAGCCGAAGAACCTTGAGGAGCAGGCGCTGTCGCTTGTGGGCCGCGACGTGTACGAGAAGCTGGTGAAGGGCTACACCGAGAAGCAGTGGGGCCGCGACTGCGCCGATCTGCCGGCTTCCATCATCAAGCGGCTGCCCGTGCGCTTCGTCTACGACAACAACTACTTCAACGATCGCTGGCAGGGCATTCCGATGGGCGGCTACACGGCCATGGTGGAGCGCATGCTGGGCGATACGGAGGTGCTGCTGGACACGGAGTACCGCGATTTCATCGCCGAGCATGCGGGCATTGCGGACCGCGTGGTCTACTGCGGCCCCATCGACGAGTACTTCGACTACCGGCTGGGGGCACTCGAGTATCGTAGCTTGCGCTTCGAGAGCGAGCGTGTGGAGAGCGAGAACTGGCAGGGCAACGCGGTGGTGAACTACACCGAGCGTGAGGTGCCCTACACGCGCATCATCGAGCACAAGCACTTCGAGTTCGGCACGCAGCCCGTCTCCATCATCACGCGCGAGTACCCGGCGTCGTGGGAGCCGGGGGACGAGCCGTACTATCCCATCAACGACGAGCGCAACGGCTCGCTGTACGCCGAGTACGCGAAGCTCGCCGAGCAAGAGGGCAACGTGGTGTTCGCCGGGCGTTTGGGCGGCTACAAGTACTACGATATGGACAAGGCCATCGACGCCGCGTTCGATCTGGTGCAGGCCGAGCTGGGGGTGGATCTGCGCGCGTAGGGCGGATGCCGGCGGCGGCCAGGGGGGGGGGGGTTGGGATTGGTTCACCCATCACCAAACGGCT